>JAQSXO010000423.1 GCA_029256625.1 Cellulosimicrobium sp.
AGGGTCGTGAGGATGTTGACGGTCGTGGTCTTGCCGGCGCCGTTGGGCCCGAGCAGCGCGAAGATCTCGCCGCGGCGCACGGTCAGGTCGACGCCGCGCAGCACGGCGTGGTCGCCGTAGGACTTCTCGAGCCCCTGCACGGCGATCATCGGTTCGGTCATCGCCTTCTCCTTCTCTTTCGTGCGTGCTGGCCGTGTGCGATGCACACGCGTGTGTATGACGTAAACAACGTGTACACCATAAACACGCCGCGAGGCGTCGGTCAAGGGCTTCGGGGTGCCGTCCGAGATCCCCGGCCGCGAGGAAGGCCCGTGGTCGCGAGGGAGAACCGTGGTTGCGGGAGGGAGAGCCGTGGGTGGCGAGGCGGACCCGCGGTCGGCGAGGTGGACCCGTGGTCGCGCGGGGCAGAACGGTGGTGTGCGCGGTGGGCCGCCCCTGGTCGCGCCTGGTGCTATCTCGCGCGGGAGCGGGGGGAGCCCGTGAGGGCGAGGCCGATCGCCGTCATCACGACGAGCGCGCCGAGCACGACGGCGACCGGCGTCGTCCACGTCCCCGTGGCCGTCTGCAGGGCGCCGGCGAGCGTCGGGGCGACCGCCGCGAAGCAGTAGCCCACGGACTGCACCGTGGCCGAGGCCTGGCGGCCGCGCCGGACCGTCGGGAAGCGCTGGGCGACGAGCGTGAAGATGACGACGAAGTTCGCCGCCTGGGCGACGCCGGCCATCGACGCCCACACCGCCCACAGGTCGGGCGCGACGAGCAGGCCCACGGGCAGCGCGAGCCACAGCACCGCGATCGCGGCGAAGCTCGTCCGCATCGACCAGCGCCGTGCGGCGAGCGGCACGGCGAGCCCGCCGACGATCGCGAACCCCTGGAACAACGACGCTGCCCCGCCCGACGCCGAGCGGGGGATCCCGGCGAGGTCCTCGAGGATGAGCGGCAGCCAGGCCGTGAGCGCGTAGAAGCTCGACGACTGGAGCGCGAACATCGCGCACAGCCACCACGTGAACGGCGTCGCGAGGACATGGCGCTCGCGCGCGGCGGCGGGGTCGGTGCCGGTCACGCCCTCGGCGGCCGCGGCGGCGAGGGCGTCGGGGGAGTCCGCCGCGCTCACGTCGAGCGGCACGGGCCCTCCGTCGTCGCCGGGTGGCGTGCCCGCCGCCGTTCCCGCCGCCGTGCCCGCCGCCGTGCCGACCCCCGGGTCCGGCGTCGTCGGTCCTGCTGCGCGCGCCTCGCGCGGGACCGCACGCAGCCACCAGACGAGCGCGACGACCGCGAGCACGGACCAGGACGCGAGCGCCCAGCGCCACCCGACGGCGCCGGCCAGGGGTGCAGTGAGCGCCGTGGTCGCGACGGTCCCCACGTTGATCGCCGCCGTGTACAGGCCCGTGACCGTCGCGACGTGCCCGGGGAAGTCGCGCTGCGCGATCATCGGGACGGCGAGGTTCGCCGTCGTGATGCCGAGCCCGAGCAGCACCGTCCCGGCGAACGTGCCCGCGGCGCCGAGCGCGGCGACGTCGGCCGAGCGCAGCAGCGTGCCGGCAAGGACCAGCACGAGGGCGACGGCGATCGCCGTGCGCAACGACGACCGCCCGAGCAGCCCCGCGACCGCCGGTGTCGCCACGGCGAAGCACAGGACCGGGATGCCGGTGAGCAGGCCTGCGGCCGCGGCGGTGAGGTGGAGGTCCGCGGCGACGTCCGCGACGACCGGCGGCAGAGCCGTGAGCGGCGCGCGCAGGTTGACCGCGACGAGCAGCACCGCGACGAGCAGCACGCCGTCGATCCCGCCGCGGAACGTGCTCGGGCGGGGCGGCCGGGACGGCGGCATCGGGCGGTGACCTCCGGGTGCGGGCGTGCGCGACGCCGCCCGCCCGTCAGCCGGGCCGTCGGTCAGTCGTCGAACTGTCCTACGACTGTACGCAGGAGCGCCGCGAGCGCAGGGCGGCCACCGGGCTCCAGCGCGTCGAGGATGCGGGCCTCCACCGCGAGCAGGTCGGTCATCGCCGTGTCCACGCGCTCCAGGCCCTCGGGCGTGAGTTCGACGAGCACGCCGCGCCGGTCGTCGGGGGACCGGCGGCGCAGGACGAGCCCGCGCTCCTCGAGCCGGTCGATGCGGTTCGTCATCGTCCCGCTGGTCACGAGCGTCTGCGTGACCAGCGCGCCGGGCGAGAGGCGGTACGGCTCACCGGCCCGTCGCAGCGCGGACAGGACGTCGAACTCCCACGTCTCCAGGTGCCCCCGCGCGAACGCCGTGCGCCGTGCACGGTCGAGGTGCCGGGCGAGGCGGTCGACGGTCGAGGTCGGGCCGCTCGCGCTGCCAGGCCGCGACGATGCGGTCGACCTCGTCCTCGTGCTGCTGCTCCATGACGCGAGGGTACTCGACGTGTCTCGACATCAAGACTCTTGACGCCCGCCGCACATCCGGCCGAGAGACACCCACGGTCGGCCGAGGTAGAGCCCTGGTCGGCCGAGGTAGAGCCCTGGTCGGCCGAGGTAGAGCCCTGGTCGGCCGAGGTAGACCCATGGTTGTCCCTGCGGGCGGACCATCGTCGCGAACCTGGCACCGCGGGCAGCTGCCCAGGTCAGCGCCGACCAGGGTGAGACGAAGCCGGGCGGGGTGGGTGGTGGTGCCGCGTCGCGGCGGGCCTGGCGGGAGCCGCGAGGAACGAGCGACGGATGGTGGACGCGGCACCACCACCCACCTCGCCCACCCCACCCGACCACGCGCCGTCGAGCCCAAGAACCACGGCTCTACCTCGCGTGACCACGGCTCTACCTCGCGTGACCACGGTTCTACCTCGCGTGACCACGGTTCTACCTCGCGTGACCACGGTTCTACCTCGCGGGACCAGGGTTCTACCTCGCGCGGCCCCGGGTCAGGTGGTGCGCAGGGCGTCCTTGAGCTTGACGCGGGCGCCGGTGCGCAGGACCGCGTTGGAGTAGATCTTCGCGGCGAGCCACACGAGCACCGGGATGACGGCGATCGACAGGCCGAGCGCGAGGAGCGCCTCCCAGGTCTCGGCGCTGCCGAGCGCGATGCGCACGGGCATGAGGAGCGGCGAGCACAGCGGGACGTAGGACAGCCACACGACGAGCGGGTTGTCCGGGGCCCACGGCGCGACGGAGACGCCCACGATGTACGGCACGATCATGAGGAACGTGACCGGGGTCGTGACGGCGCCGACGTCCTCCTGGCGCGAGACGAGCGCGCCGAGGCCGGCCATGAGCAGCGCGTAGCTGACGAACCCGACGACGAACCAGACGAGAGCCCAGACGGCCGCGGTGCCGAGGTCGATCGTCGACGTGTCGACGAGGCCGAGGCCGAGCGCGGTACCGACGCCCGCGAGCACGACGAGCGCGACCTGCCCGAGGCCGACGAGGCCGATGCCGAGCACCTTCCCCGCCATGAGCTGCCACGGGCGGACGGTCGAGAGCAGGAGCTCGACGACCCTGCTCGTCTTCTCCTCCACGACGCCCTGCGCGATGAGCTGGCCGCTGATCATGATGGCCATGAAGAGCAGGATCCCGGTGACGAGGCCGGTGACGTAGCGCGTCGGGTCGAACTCGCTGGGCTCTCCGATCGTGCGGACGGTCGGCTCGGCCGTCGCGATGTCGCCCGCGACCTGCGCGGGGTCGCCGCCGAGGTCCGCGACGGCGTCGGACAGCGCGGTCTGCTGGCCGCCGAGGTCCGCGACGGCGTCGGACAGCGCGGTCTGCTGCGCGAGGGTCGTGAAGACGGCGGTGAGGCCGGGGGAGAGCTCGGTGTCCACGACGACGGTGGGGGAGCCGGCCGTCCCGGTGACGACGGCGTCGAGGTCGCCGTCGCGCACCTGGGCCTCCCCGGCGGCGTCGTCCGCGACGTCGACGGTCTCGACCTCGGTCCCGAGCGTGCTGCCCGTCGCCTCGATCGCCTCGGCGAGCGGCGCGGTCTGCGGCGTGACGCCGACCCGTTCGGCGGTCGGGCCGGACGAGCTCGCGGCGTTGAGCACGAACCCGCCGAGCACGACCGCGCCGACGAGGACCACGGTCAGCCAGACGAACGACTTCGAGCGGAGCCGCGTCATGATCTCGCGGCTCGCGACGAGGCGGATCGCGCCCCAGGACGTCAACGAGGTCCCCGTGCTCATGCCCCCACCTCCACGGTCTCGGCGGCCGCGGCGGCCGGCTTCTCCTCGGCGCTCACGACGTCGCGGTACAGCTCGGTGAGCGACGGCCGCACGAGCGAGAACTCGTGCACCGGCCCGGCGGCGAGCGCCGCGCGCAGCACGGCCTGCTCGCGACCGCTGGTCCCGTCGACGGCTCCGTCGCCGGCGGCCCCGGCGCCCGGCGTGAGCTCCACGACCGTGCGCGACCCCTCGAGGCTGACGGCCCGCGCGTCGGGCACGGCGCCGATCCAGCCCGCCCCGGGCGGCCCGTCCACGACCCATCTCTCCGTCTCGGTCCGACGGAGCTCGTCGATCGTGCCGACCTCGACCATCGCGCCGTCCTTGATGATCCCGACGCGGTCGCACAGGCGCTCGACGAGGTCGAGCTGGTGGGAGGAGAAGACGACGGGCACGCCCGCCTCGGCGCGGTCGCGCAGGACGCCGCTCATGACGTCGACGGCCACGGGGTCGAGGCCGCTGAAGGGCTCGTCGAGGACGAGCAGCTCGGGGTCGTGGGTGAGCGCCGCGGCGAGCTGGACGCGCTGCTGGTTGCCGAGCGACAGCTTCTGGACCTCGTCGCCGCGGCGCGCCTCGACGCCGAGGGTCGTGGTCCACCGCTCCATCGCGTCCGTCGCGGCGGCGGCCGACAACCCGTGCAGCCGGGCGAGGTAGACGAGCTGTTCGCCGACCTTCATGCGGGGGTAGAGGCCGCGCTCCTCGGGCATGTACCCGATGCGCCGCCGCGCCGCGAGGTCGATCGGGCGGCCGTCCCACCGCACCTCGCCGCCGTCGGCCGCGAGGACGCCGAGGACGATGCGCATCGTCGTGGTCTTGCCGGCCCCGTTGGAGCCGACGAAGCCGAAGATCTCCCCGGCGCGCACGTCGAACGACGTCCCGCGCAGGGCGCGCACGTCGCCGTAGGTCTTGGTCAGCGAGTCGATCTCGAGTGTCGCCATGCGCCCCACACAACCATGTGCCGGTGCGCAGGGCACGGGACAGATGTCACGTCCTGCCCCTCCCGGCGAAGGGGAGGGGCCGTCCTCCGGTCGGGGTCCGACGTCCGGCCGGGAGCTCAGCCCCGGTGCTCGTCGCGCACGGGCGGCAGCGGCGAGCGCGCGGCGCGCACGGTGAGGCGCAGCATCGCGGCGGTCGCGTCGTCGACGCCCGCGACGTCGTCGCGCCGGACCGCGTCGAGCGCGACCCAGAGGAGCTCGCGCGCGATCGCGGCCTCGCGCTCGTCGAGCCGGCCGGAGATCGACTCGACGGCGCTCATCGCGACGAGCACGCGCATGCCCGCCGACGTCGGGGGCGCGACGCGCACGCGCCGGATCTCGACGGCCTCGCGCAGGGCCCGGCGCTCGACGCGCGAGAGCCGGGGGCCGGCGACCCGCAGGAGCGCGCGCGCGAGGAGGGCTGCCGTGGCGCCGAGGATCGCGGCGACGAGCACGAGGGCGACGGGCGCGAGGGCGTGCCCCACGAGGAGCGCGGCGAGCGCCGTCGCCACGCCCGCGACGAGCCCCAGGCGCACGCCGTCGACCGACGCGTGCCACTCGGCGTGCCGCCGCACGCGGTCGAGCTCGCGCGGCGTCAGGCCGGGGACGAGCACGTCGGTGCGCTGGACGATGCGGGCCGGAGCTCCGCCGACGGCCCCCTGGAGGCAGCGCGCCGTCGTCCAGGTCGAGTACCCCCAGACCGTGGGACGGATCTCGTCCCGGCAGTCCTCGTGCGTGCGGTCGGTGGACCGGTCGTGCCCGTGCATGAAGTGCCCCGCTTCGTCGGTCTCGTGCTTCCGCAAGGAGAGACGGGTTCGTCCCGGCGCCATGACGCGGATTCGGAGAAGTTTTCCCCGAGCATCCGGTGGACGGACGCGTCAGGACTTGGTCGTGATGAGGTGCGGGCGCTTCTCCATGTCCGCGAGCCCGTTCCAGGCGAGGTTGACGAGGTGCGCCGCGACCTCCGTCTTCTTGGGCGAGCGCGCGTCGAGCCAGTACTGCCCGGTGAGGGCGACCATGCCGACGAGCATCTGCGCGTAGATGGGCGCGACCTTCGGGTCGAGGCCGCGGGAGCGGAACTGGTTCGCCAGGAGGTGCTCGACCTGGGTGGCGACGTCGCCGATGAGGCTCGAGAACGTGCCGGTGGCCTGCGCGACGGGGGAGTCGCGCACGAGGATGCGGAAGCCGTCCTCGGACGCCTCGATGTAGGACAGGAGCGCGAGCGCGGTGCGCTCGAGCAGGACCTTCGGGTGGCCCCCCTCGTCGAGCGCTCCCGACAGCGCCGCGGTGAGCGCCTGCACCTCGCGGTCCACGACGACCGCGTAGATGCCCTCCTTGCCGCCGAAGTGCTCGTACACGACGGGCTTGGACACCTCGGCGCGCGCGGCGATCTCCTCGACGCTCGTCCCCTCGAACCCCTTCTCGGCGAACAGCCGACGGCTGACCGCGAGCAGCTGCTCGCGCCGCTGGCTCGCGGTCATGCGGGATCGGGGGGTGCGTCTGGAGTCGGCCACGGGTCCATCATGCCGTGCGGCCGCTCGCCGCAGCGGGAGGGTCCGTGCCCGCCGGCGCGGTCGCTCTCCGGGCGGGCACGCGTGCGGGTGTGGCGCGGACCACGTCCCGGGCGCGGCGCGGATGGGGCGAGACGGGCGCGACCGGCGTCGGGCACCGGGACCGACCTGGCAGACTGTTCCCGGACCCACCCCGCCCGCCGTGGCCCGGGAACGCGACCGGGAGCGTGGCGACGGGCGGGCGACGGGTACTGCCGTCACCGGGTCCGGTCCGCCTTGGTGTAATCGGCAGCACAAGGGTTTTTGGTGCCCTTGGTCCAGGTTCGAGTCCTGGGGGCGGAGCTCGTGCCACCGATCCCGAGGGGAACA
>JAQSXO010000424.1 GCA_029256625.1 Cellulosimicrobium sp.
GCCGAACGCGAGCGCGAACCCGATGGGCCGGATCATCGCGCTGTGCGAGAAGACGAACCCGCCGAAGACGGAGATCATGATGATCGCCGCCGCGGTCACCACGGCCCGGCCCGCGCGCACGCCCTGGACGATCGCGACGCGCGCCGGGGCGCCGTGCGCGTACGCCTCGCGCATCCCCGACCCGAGGAACAGCTGGTAGTCCATCGCGAGGCCGAACAGGATGCCGACGAGGATCGTGGGCAGGAAGTTGAGGATCGGGCCTGGCGTCTCGACGCCGAACACCCCTGAGAGCCAGCCCCACTGGTAGATCGCGACGACGCCGCCGAGCGCGGCGAAGTACGACAGGATGAACCCGAGCGTCGCGACGACCGGCACGAAGATCGACCGGAACACCAGCACGAGGATGACGAGCGACAGCCCCACGACGACCGCGAGGTAGATCGGCAGCGCCTGCGCGAGCTTGTCGGAGATGTCGATGTTGCCGCTGGCCGAGCCGGCGACGCCCAGCGTCACGTCCCCGTCGAGGGGCTCGAGCGCGCGCAGGTCGTGCACGAGGTCCTCGGTGGACTCGCTCGTCGGGCCCTCCGCCGGGATCACCTGGAACGCGGCGACCGTGCGGTCCTCGGACGTGCCGATCGGGGCGACCGCGACGACGTCGTCGAGCGCGAAGAGCTCCTCGGCGACGTTCACCTGGTACTCCAGCGCCTCCGCCTCGGTGGGCTCGCCCGGGAGGTCGGCGACGACGAGCAGCGGGCCGTTGGTGCCCTCGCCGAACTGCTCGGCGATCGTCGAGTACGCGCGGTACTGCGTGGAGTCGTGCGCCTCGGACGACCCGTCGGGCAGGTTGGTCCGCAGGTCGAGGGCGGGGAGGGCGATCACCCCGAGCGCGACGACGGCGAGCAGCGCCGTGCCCACCGCGCGCAGCGTGGACATGGGGCGGACGGGCTTCGTCCCCTCCGGAGCGGTCGTGCCCGACGCCGCGTTGTCGGCTGTGGTGCCCGGCTCGCCCGGGGCCTCGGTCCCGGCGAGCGCGGCGCGCTCCCGACGGCTGAGGATGCGCGTCCCGATCATGCTCAGCAGGGCGGGCGTGAGGGTGACGGCGATGAGCACGGCGATCGCGACGCAGAGCGCGCCGACGGTCCCCATGAGGCCGAGGAAGGGGATGCCGGTGACGTTGAGCGCGAGGAGCGCGATGAGCACCGTGGCGCCGGCGAACACGACCGCGTTGCCCGAGGTGCCGTTCGCGAGCGCGATCGACTCCGGCACGTCGTCGCCCTGCTTGAGCTGGCGGCGGTGCCGGTTGACGATGAACAGGGAGTAGTCGATCCCGACCGCGAGCCCGAGCATGAGGCCGAGCACGGGGGTCACGGACGACATCTCGACGACGCCGGAGAGCGACATCGCGGCGAGCGCGCCGATCCCGACCCCGATGAGCGCGGTGAGGATCGGCAGCCCCGCGCCGACGAGCGTGCCGAGCATGACGACCAGCACGATCGCCGCGACGACGAGGCCGATCGCCTCGCCGACGCCGAAGACCTGGGGGACGCCCTGCGTGATGTCGGACGAGAAGTCCGTCTGGACGCCCTCGACCGGGTCGTCGGTGAAGACCGCGACGAGGTCGTCCTTGGTCTGCTGCTCGATGCTCATGTTCGGCTCGGTGAACGCGACGCTCGCGACGGCGGCGCTCCCGTCCTCGGAGACCATGCGGATCTCCGACGCCATCTCGAGCAGGGGCGCGGAGCCCTCGAGCTGCGCGGACTGCTCCTCGAGCGTCGTGCTCTGGTCCTCCAGAGCGGTCACCTGCTTGTCCAGCGTGGCGGCCTGTGCGTCGAGCGCGGCGCGGCCGGCGTCGAGCTCCGCCTGCTGGGCGTCGAGCTGCGGTGCGGCCTGGTCGAGCGCGCCCGCGGCCTCGGCCTGCGCGCGTGCCGCGTCGAGCTGGACCTGGCCCTCGTCGAGCTGGGCCTGCGCGGCGTCGAGCTGTTCCTGGCCGGCCGCGAGCTGCGTGCGCCCGTCCTCGATCTGCGCGCGCCCCGCCTCGATCTGGGTCCGGCCGTCCTCGACCTGCTGGCGCTGGTCCGCGAGCTCGGCCTGCGTGGCGAACGGGTCGACGGCCGTCTCGACGCCGTCGACCTCCTCGGCCGCGGCGAGCAGGTCGGAGATCTCCGCCTCCTGCTCGGGCGTGAACGCGGAGCCGTCCTCCGTGGCGAAGACGATGGTGCCGCTCCCGCCCGAGGCCTCCGGGAGCGCCGTCTGGAGGCGCTCGGTGACGTCGGCGGTCGGCGTGCCGGGGATGGAGAAGCTGCTCGCGAGCGTGCCGCCGAACGCGACGAACGCCGCCCCGGCCAGCACGAGCACCGCGAGCCACGCGGCGAGGACGGTCCGCGCGCGGCGCGCGCACGCGCGCCCGAGGCGGTAGAGGAGTTCAGCCATGAGGATCCTTCGGTGGGAGTCCGGGGTGGTCCGGGAGGCGGTCCGGCGGGTGGTTGACGGGTGGTCGGTGCGAGGGCGAGGCGTCAGGCGGGGCTCGCCCAGCCCGCGCGCACGCGGTCGACGAGGCGGTCCAGGAGGCCGGCCCACACGCGGCGCGAGGCGTCGTCGTCGGCGGCGCCGGTCGCGGCCCACCAGCGTCGCTGGATCACGAGGACGCCGGCCATGAGCGCGCCGACGAGCATCTCGATCTCGAGCGGGTCGACGTCGGGGTGCCGCCGCGTGGTCTCGGCGACCAGGCGCTCGGCGAGGTGGGTGAACGTGCGCACGACCATCGTCGTGACGCGTGGGGTGGGCTCGGTCGCGGTGCCGCCGAGGGCGCGCGTGAGGTAGGCCATCGGGCCGACGAGGTCCGTGCCGCGGAGCGCCGCGGTGACGTCGTCGAGCGGGGTCGTGCGGTCGGTCCCGGGGTCCGCCGCGCTCGCCCCGAGCGCGTCGACCACCGTGCCCAGCACGTCCTCGCACACCTCGACGACGACGTCGTCCAGGGACGCGAAGTGGTTGAAGATCGTGCGCCGCGCGACGTCGGCGCGCGCCGCGAGCTCGTCGACGGTGAACCGCGCGCCGCCGTTCTCCTCCATGAGCGACGCCGCGGCGTCGACGATCGCGCGGCGGTGCCGCGCGCGCAGCGCGGCGCGGCGATCGGTCGCGGGGCCGGTCGCTGGGTCGCTCACGGAGTCGGTCGCGGGGTCGGTCGCCCGGTCGGGCACGGGCACGCCCGACGGCTCGGTCGCGGAGGGGAGGGGCACCTCTCGACACTAAGTGCATCGATGCACTGAGTGCAAACAACGTCTCGAACGGCTCAAAGTTGACCGATCAAGTCCAGTATGTGGGAAGGTCTCCCCGGTGCGTTGACACCCCTCGGTGGCCGCTCGTAAGTTCCCGCGCAACCGAGGTCG
>JAQSXO010000425.1 GCA_029256625.1 Cellulosimicrobium sp.
TGCTCGTGGCTCGCGAGCGCGAGCTCGTCCTGGGCCTCGCGCGTGACGCCCCAGCGCGCCGTCGTGATCGCCTGGTGCTCGCCCATGGACAGGCCGGTGCGCGGCTCGTCCGTCGCGGGGGTCAGGGGCGCGAGGTCGGAGGGTCGCACCTTGGCGAACGCCTTGACGCGCTGGCCGAAGGTCTTCGCGTGGCTCGCCTCGAGCAGCGCCCGGCGCAGGCCCTCGCTCACGGCGATCGGCGCGTCGGACACCGTGTCGGAGCCGCCCGCCACGCCCGACTCGACCTGGCCGAGGCGGATCTTGTTCGCGACGGTGATCGTCGCCTCGAGACCGGTCGCGCACGCCTGCTGGAGGTCGTACGCCGGGGTCTCGGGGGAGAGCGACGAGCCGAGCACGGACTCGCGGACGAGGTTGAAGTCGCGCGAGTGCTTGAGCACCGCGCCGCCGACGACCTCGCCGAGCCGCTCGCCCTGGAGGCCGAAGCGCGCGACGAGACCCTCGAGCGCGGCCGTGAACATCTCCTGGTTGCTCGCCGAGGAGTACTTCTTGCCAGCGCGGGCGAACGGGATGCGGTTCCCGCCCACGACCCAAGCGTCGCGGGGGGCGCTGGGGATGCTGGTCCTCGAGAGCTGCTCGGGGGACTGCTCAGGGGACTGCTCGGGGTTCTGGCGGGGGCTGGTGCGGTTGGCCACTGTGCCTCACTTCCTGTCCGTGCTCGCTGCGCTGCGTCGGTCCGGCCCGGGGAGGAGCCTCTGTGCGAGCTCGACGGCGATGCCGCAGTCGATGCCGCGCGGAGGCGAGGGAGAGGGCCGGCTGGTGTCCAATACCAAGAGTACCTGATACTCTCGGTTTCGTGAGTCGGGTCACAGGGCCGTGCCCTGCCCCGGCGCGGTGCCGGAGGACGAGGCACCGACGACATCGAGGTCGGGCGCAACGGAGGGCGACGTGAACACAGGTGCCGACACGCGAGCGGCCACCCGAGGACGGGTGCAGCCGGGCGTGGCGGTGGACGGCCGGTCGACCCGCTGGGACGAGCACCGGGCGGCACGCCGCGCGGAGCTCATCCGGGCGGCGAGCAAGGCCGTGCACCGCGGAGGTCCCGGGGTCTCCATGGACGAGATCGCGGCGGCGTCGGGGACGTCGAAGTCGATCATCTACCGCTACTTCGACGACAAGACGGGCCTGCAGGTCGCGCTCGGCTCCGCCGTCGTGGGGCAGATGCACGACGCGCTGACCCAGGCGGCCGAGTCGGCCGAGACGCCCAAGCGCGCGCTGCGCGCGATGGTCGGCGTCTACCTCGAGATGATCGAGAGCTCGCCCAACGTCTACTACTTCGTGACCCGGACGAGCGCCGTCGCGGGCACGGAGGAGCCGGCGGCCCAGCTCGCGGCGAGCGGCCTCACGACGAACGGCACGAGCGGTGCCGATCGCGCGCCCCTCGCGGCGTTCCTCGACTCGGTGATCGAGCTGGTCGCCGAGCCGTTCGCGCGCGTCACCGACGTCTCTCCCGCCGACGCCGCGGCCTGGGCCGCGGGCGCCGTCGGGTTCGTGCGGGGCGCCGGCGAGTGGTGGCTGGGTCACCGCGACCGGGCCGACGTCCCCGATCGCGAGCAGCTCACCGAGCGCGTCGCGGCCTGGCTCTGGGCCGGACCCGTCGGCGTCCTCTCCCACAACCCGGGCACCGCCCGCCCCCACGACGACCGGCGTCCGTCGCCCGCGACCCGCCGCGACGGCGTCCGTCCCCCCATCGCCCGCCCTGAGCACCCGGCGACCGCCTCAGACCTCAAGGAGAAGCCATGACCGCCACGTCCGACCGTCCCGCCCTCGCGCAGCGCGCGACGCCCACCGGTGACGCGAGCGCGACGCCGCAGGGCGAGGCGCGCGTCGACGTCGCCGCCCTCGAGAAGCTCCTGCTCGGCCGGTGGGCCGACCTGCGCGCGTCGGCGCGCGCCACCGCGGGCGAGGAGGCGTTCCAGCGCATCGAGGGCCTGACCCTGCGCGAGCACCGCGAGCGCGTGCTGGAGCAGATGCGCCTGCTCGTCGGCAAGGGGCAGGTCTGGCGCGGGTACCCGGAGCGCCTCGGTGGCGCGGACGACGCGGGCGGCAACCTCGCCGGGTTCGAGGAGCTGGTCGCCGCCGACCCGTCGCTCCAGATCAAGGCGGGCGTCCAGTGGGGCCTGTTCGGTTCGGCGATCCTGCACCTCGGCACCCCCGAGCAGCAGGACCGCCTCCTCCCGGGCGCGATGGACCTCTCGGTGCCGGGCGCCTTCGCGATGACGGAGATCGGGCACGGGTCCGACGTCGCGAGCATCGGCACGACCGCGACCTACGACCCCGAGACGGAGGAGTTCGTCATCCACACCCCGTTCCGCGGGGCGTGGAAGGACTACCTCGGCAACGCGGGCGTGCACGGCGTGGCCGCGGTCGTGTTCGCGCAGCTGATCACCCAGAACGTCAACCACGGCGTGCACGCGTTCTACGTGCCGATCCGCGACACCGCGGGCGAGCGCGACGAGCTCGGGCGCCTGCCGTTCCTGCCCGGCGTGGGCGGCGAGGACGACGGGCAGAAGGGAGGGCTCAACGGCATCGACAACGGCCGCCTCCACTTCGACCACGTGCGCGTCCCGCGCACCGACCTGCTCGCGCGCTACGGCTCGGTCGACGCGGACGGCACGTACTCGAGCCCCATCGAGAGCCCGGGCCGCCGGTTCTTCACGATGCTCGGCTCGCTCGTCCAGGGGCGGGTGTCGCTCGACGGCGCCGCGGTCACCGCGTCGAAGCTCGGCCTCGCCATCGCCGTGCGGTACGCGAACGAGCGCCGCCAGTTCACGGGCGCGAGCGCGACCGAGGAGGTCGTGCTCCTCGACTACGGCACGCACAAGCGCCGCCTCGTCGTGCCCATCGCGGAGACGTACGCCGCGCACTTCGCGCACGACCGGCTGCTCGACCTCTTCCACTCCGTGTTCTCGGGCGAGGAGGACACCCCGGAGCAGCGTGAGGACCTCGAGACGACGGCCGCCGCGCTCAAGGCCACGAGCACACGGTTCGCGCTCGACGTGCTCCAGGAGACGCGCGAGGCGTGCGGCGGGGCGGGGTTCATCACGGCCAACCGCATCACGAGCCTGCGCGCGGACCTCGACGTCTACGCGACGTTCGAGGGCGACAACACGGTCCTGCTCCAGCTCGTCGCGAAGCGTCTGCTCGCCGACTACGGCAAGCAGTTCAAGGGCATCACCCCGGGCCAGATGGCGCGCGTCGTCGTCGAGCGCGCGGGCGACATGGCGCTGCACCGGACGCCGCTCAAGCGCGCGGCGCAGGCGCTCGCCGACGTCGGCGACCCGCGCCGCGCCGCCGGCCACCTGCGCGACCCCGAGACGCAGCGCGC
>JAQSXO010000426.1 GCA_029256625.1 Cellulosimicrobium sp.
CGGAACGCCTCGATGAGGCCCTCGTCGCCCGACAGGTGCGCCATGATGCGCATCTCGATCTGGCTGTAGTCGGCGGTCATGAGCGTCTCGTAGCCCTCGCCGACGACGAACGCGCGCCGGATGCGCCGGCCCGCCTCCGTGCGGATCGGGATGTTCTGCAGGTTCGGGTCGGTCGAGCTGAGCCGGCCCGTCGCCGCGATCGTCTGCTGGAACGTCGTGTGGATCCGTCCGTCGTCCGCGACGGACTTGAGCAGGCCCTCGACCGTCTGGCGCAGGCGCGAGGCGTCGCGGTGCGCGAGCAGGTGCTCGAGGAACGGGTGCTGCGTCTTGACGAAGAGGTCTGCGAGCGCCGACGCGTCGGTCGTGTAGCCCGTCTTGATCTTCTTCGTCTTGGGCATGCCGAGCTGGTCGAACAGGACCTCCTGGAGCTGCTTGGGCGAGCCCAGGTTCACCTCGCGCCCGATGACCGCGTAGGCCTCGGACGCGGCCGTCGCCACGAGGTCGCCGAAGTGCTGCTCGAGCTCGCGCAGGTACGTGACGTCCGCCGCGATGCCGCGCTGCTCCATGCGTGCGAGCACCTGGGACAGCGGCAGCTCGAGGTCGGCGAGGAGCGTCGTGGCCCCGCGGTCCTCGAGCTCGCCCGCGAGGACCTCGCCGAGCTGGGCGACGGCGAGCGCACGCACCGCGTCGCGCTCCTGCTCGCCGCTGCCGTCGAGCGAGAGGTCGAGCGCGCCCTGCGCGTCGTTGCCGGCCTCCGTGTCCGGTCGCAGCTCGCGGTGCAGGTGCCGCACGACGAGGTCGCCGAGGTCGTAGCCGCGCTGGTCGGGGTGGCACAGGTACGCGGCGAGCTCGGTGTCGAACGTCACGCCCGCGAGGTCGTAGCCACGCGCCGCGAGCTCGTGCCAGGCCGACTTCGCGCCGTGCACGACCTTGGGCCGGGCCGGGTCGGCGAGCCACGCGGCCAGCGCCTCGTCGTCGGCGCCCGCCACGTCGGCGAGCTCGAGCGCGACGGCCGCCCCGGCGTCGTCGGACAGCGCGAGACCCCAGGCGTCCCCGCCGCCCGGCACGGCCTTCCCCGCCACCTCGACGCCCAGGGGACGGGTCCCGTGCTCGGCGAGCCACGCGCCGAGGCCACCGGGCAGGACGTCGGTGAGCGCGACGTCGAACCCCGCCTCGGCCTCCACCTCGCCCTCCGGAGCGATCGCGAAGAGCCGCTCGCGCAGGGCCCGGAACTCGAGCGCGTCGAGCACGCGGTGCGCCGCCTCGCGGTCCCACGGGCGCGTGGCGAGGTCGTCCGGGCCGACGGGCAGCTCGAGGTCGAGCAGGAGCGCGTTGAGCTGCCGGTTGAGGCGGACCTGCTCGAGGTGGGCGCGCAGGTTCTCCCCCGCCTTGCCCTTGATCTCGTCCGCGTGGTCGAGCAGGCCGTCGAGGTCGCCGTACGCCGTGATCCACTTGGCCGCCGTCTTGGGCCCGACGCCGGGGATGCCCGGCAGGTTGTCCGACGTCTCGCCCACGAGCGCGGCGAGGTCCGGGTAGCGCTCGGGCGGCACCCCGTACTTCTCCACGACCGCGGCGCTGTCCATGCGCGCGAGCTCCGAGACGCCCTTCTTCGGGTAGAGCACCGTGACGTCGGGGCCGACGAGCTGGAACGAGTCGCGGTCCCCCGAGCAGACGAGGACCTCCATCCCTGCCGCCGCGCCCTGCGTGGCGAGCGTCGCGAAGATGTCGTCCGCCTCGTAGCCCTCGCGCTCGAGCGTCGGGATGTGCAGCGTCTCGAGGATCTCCTTGATGAGCGGGACCTGGCCGCGGAACGGCTCGGGCGTCGACTCGCGCGTGCCCTTGTAGCTCGGGAGGATCTCCGTGCGGAACGACTGGCGACCCGCGTCGAACGCGACAGCGACGTGCGTCGGCTCCTCGTCGCGCAGGAGGTTGATGAGCATCGACGTGAAGCCGTACACCGCGTTCGTGTGCTGCCCCGTGGTCGTCGAGAAGTTCTCCGCCGGGAGCGCGAAGAACGCGCGGTAGGCCATGGAGTGTCCGTCGATGAGCAGGAGGCGAGGTCGCGCGGAGGTCGTCACGGGTGCCAACCTACAGTCCATGACCGACACGCACGGCGCCGACCGGACGCCCGACGCCCCCCGCCACGCCTACGAGGCCATGGGCCTGCACACCGCCGGGACGCTCATCGAGCGCATGGGCATCGAGCTCGACGAGGTGGGCGCCGAGCGCGTCACGGCGCGCATGCCGGTGGCGGGCAACACGCAGCCCGCCGGGCTGCTCCACGGGGGTGCGTCGGTGGTGCTCGCGGAGACGCTCGGGTCCATCGCCGCCCAGCTCCACGGCGGCCCTGGCCGCGCGGCCGTGGGGATCGAGATCAACGCGACGCACCACCGCGGGGTGCGTGACGGCTGGGTGCGCGGCGAGGCCGTCGCGGTGCACCGCGGGAGGACGACGGCGAGCTACGAGATCGTCGTGTCCGACGACGAGGGCCGACGTGTGTGCACGGCGCGCCTCACGTGCATGATCCTCGACCTGACCTGAGGAGCACGCGGCTCGCGGGGACCGGCAGCCGGGCGGGCGGCTGCCCGGCTCAGCCGGGCAGGGTCTCGCGTGCCTCGACCGACGTCGTCACGACGCCGGTCCGGCTGCGGTACTCCGCCTGGAACTCGCGCAGGTCGACCGGTCCCGACATCGTCTCCGTACGAGCCCGACGACGGCGGGCGATGAGGTCCTCGAGGGACCGGGTGCCCCGCCGGGCCGGCGGGGTGAGGTCGGACGCGAGCCGGCGCTGCAGCACCGCCGTCGAGACGACGCGGTGGCCCGCGACGGGGCCGAAGCCGAGGCGTGCGAGGAAGCGCTGGACGCCGCGCGAGCCGGGGATCGGTACCGAGTAGACGTGCGTCGCACCGGCACCGGCGGCGAGCTCGGCCGTGGCGCTGAGCAGGGCGTGCCCCACGCCGCGACGGCGTGCGTCCTCGCCCACGTACACGGCCTCGACGTACAGGCTCGGCTCGTCGGCGAACAGGTGCGGCTCGAGCACGCGCGCCAGGACGAACCCGACGGGGCGGCCGTCGTGCAGCGCGACGAGCACGTTGCCGCCGGGCAGCGTCAGCAGCACCGACAGGTGCCGCACCAGGCGGTCCTCGTCGGGTGCGCAGATCTGGGCCCCGGACGCCGACTCGCGACGGGCCTCCGAGCACAGCACAGCGATCCCCGGCAGGTCGTCACCGACCGCGGGCCTGACCTCCACTGCTGGGCGCACCGCGCTCCTCCTCGTTCGCATCGGGGACCGACGGCACCGAGGGACGTGGGGCGTGAGATGGTTCCACGTCGCTCGGACGGCGCCGTCGGCCGTCGACTGAGCACTACGTGGCGACCGCGTGTCGCCAGTCCAAGACGATAGCCCGCCCGCGGCGCCGTGACAAAGGTCCTGCTCAGGACACCGGCCACGGCCGATCGGTCGCCGATGGGGGCTCAGGCGCCGCCGACCTGCTCGATGACGGCGTCCGCGACCTCGCGCATGGTGAGGCGGCGGTCCATCGACGTCTTCTGGATCCAGCGGAACGACTCCGGCTCCGACAGACCCATCTTGGTCATGAGCAGACCCTTGGCACGGTCCACGCGCTTGCGCGTCTCGAAGCGCTCCGCGAGGTCCGCGACCTCGGACTCGAGCGCCGTGATCTGCGAGTACCGCGAGATCGCGATCTCGACCGCGGGCAGCAGGTCCGCCGGCGTGAACGGCTTGACGACGTAGGCCATCGCCCCGGCGTCACGCGCACGCTCGACGAGCTCCGCCTGCGAGAACGCCGTCAGCAGGACGACCGGCGCGGCGTGCGCCTTGCCGATCTGCTCCGCGGCGGAGATGCCGTCGAGCTCGGGCATCTTCACGTCCATGACGACGACGTCGGGCTTGAGCTCGAGCGCCAGCTTCACCGCCGTCGCGCCGTCACCGGCCTCGCCGACGACGTCGAACCCGGCGTCGCGCAGCGTCTCGACCACGTCGAGACGGATCAGGGCCTCGTCCTCGGCGACGACCGCGCGGCGCGCGGGACGGCCCGACGGGGCGGGGGTCGCGGCGGGCTCGGGCTCGATCATCGGGGGCAGGTCGAGCGGCTGCTTGTCCTCGGGCTGCGCTGTCTGGTCACTCACGGGGTTCACTGTAGTGCGCCGCACCCCCTGTCGCCCCCGCGTTTCGCCCTCGGAGGAGTGTGATTCTCGTGAAGGCGCACACGTGTGGTTCGATGGTGCACGCGCAGCGGACCCGGTGACCGGCCCCGACGCGCACCGCCCCGGTAGCCCAACCGGCAGAGGCGTTCGGCTCAAACCCGATCCAGTGTGGGTTCGAATCCCACCCGGGGCACCCTCCTCACTCGTCGTGGCGGACCCTCGCCGCCGCACGGGTCCGACGGCGCGTGGAACAGGGCTCCTGCGTAGGACGCGGTGTCCCGTCCGCCCGGGCGACCTCCCGGGTCACCCGCTGCGGGTGGTCGCCCCCACCCGGCTCGCGACGGCGACCCCGACGTCTACCGTCGAGGGCAGGAGGTGGTTCCCGTGACGACTCCCCCCGGCCCCCCGCCGGCCGCGCCCACGCCCGCACCGCCGGCGCCGCCGCCGCCGCCCCAGCCCCCGCACCCGGAGGGCCCGCCGCCCCGAACACACCCGGCGAGCCGACCGAGCCCACGGTGAGCGTCGTGCCCGTGATCTTCGGCGACGAGGCACGAAGGTGGCTGACGAGGTCGGCCCTGGTGGCGCTCGCGGGCGGGGTCCTCGCCGCGGCCGCCGCCGCTCTCGCGCAGGGCAGCCTGAGCGTGACGGCCGTCGCGGGCCTCGTCCTGCTCGCGCTCGGCGTCGCCGTGGTCCTCTTCGGTGCCGGCGTCCTCACCCTCGAGGTCGTCCAGCCCAAGGTGACCACGACCCCCGGGGCGGACGACGCCGGGTTCGGCGCCCTCGGCGGTGGGACGCCACCCTCCGCGCCCGCCGGCATCGCGCTCGAGTGGGCAGCAAGGCTGGCGGACCTCACCGCGAAGTCCTCCGCCGCGCGCACGCTGCTCACCTACGGGTTCGCCCTCGTCGGGATCGGCCTGCTCGTCCTGCTCTTCGCGGACGGGACGATCACGCTGAGCCTCACCGGCTCCGGCGGCACGCCGTCCGAGACGCCGGCACCGACACCGACCGGGTGAGCCGGCTCAGCGAGCCACGGCCGGACCCATGACGGGTCCCGCCTCGGACGGCTCCGGGCCGAACCGCGCGACGATCGAACGGAACGACTCGGCGGCGAGCGCCCGGACACCGGCACGGTCGGTGTCGTGGTCCCCCGCCTCGGATGCGAGCTCCAGCTCGTCGACCACGAGCTGCGCCAACGGCGGCGGGACGGTACCCGCGCCCATCTCGCGCGACACGGCCTTGAGAGCGACGAGGTCCGAGGCGGCGCGCACGACGTCGTCAGGGGCCTCTCCCTCGGCCAGCAGCGTCGCGAGATCCATCGGCGGCACGGCGTCCCGGTGCATCCGCAGCCAGCGCAGTGTCGCCACCGGTCGCACCACGTAGAAGAGCTTCTTGTACGGCACCTCGGGCGCCGACCACCAGCGGTCGCGCTGACCCAGCGCGAGGTGCAGGTAGTGGCGCCGCAGCGCGTCGCGGTCGACGACCTGCTCCGCGAGCGCGAGCAGCGTCGCCCGGAACGCGTCGTCCGCGCGGTAGACGATCGGCGAGCGCAGCCACTCCAGCAGCGTCGCGTTCCCCCGCACGAGCAGGCGCACCGCCTTGAGCAGGTCCCACCCGTTCACGTCGAGCACCGCGTC
>JAQSXO010000001.1 GCA_029256625.1 Cellulosimicrobium sp.
CGAACGAGGAGCGAGCATGAGCGAGAACCCTGTCGTCGGCATCGTCATGGGGTCGGACTCCGACTGGCCCGTCATGGAGGCCGCGGCCGACGCGCTCGCGGAGTTCGACGTCCCGGTCGAGGTCGACGTCGTCTCCGCGCACCGCATGCCCGTCGAGATGATCGAGTACGGTCGCACCGCCGCCGAGCGCGGTCTGCGCGTGATCGTCGCCGGCGCCGGGGGAGCGGCGCACCTGCCGGGCATGCTCGCCGCCGTGACGCCGCTCCCCGTGATCGGCGTCCCCGTGCCGCTGCGTCACCTCGACGGCATGGACTCGCTCCTGTCGATCGTGCAGATGCCCGCGGGCGTCCCCGTCGCGACGGTCTCCGTCGGCGGGGCGCGCAACGCCGGCCTGCTCGCCGCGCGCATCCTCGCCGCCGGCACCGACGCCGACGCCGCGCGCCTGCGGGACAAGATGGTCGCGTTCCAGACGGACCTCGGTGACCAGGCGCGCGCGAAGGGCGCCCGCCTGCGCGCGTCGCGGTCCGGGGAACAGCGCACGGGCTTCGGCGCCTGAGCGACGCGCCGTGAGTTTCTGCGGCGCGAAGGTCTCGGGGTAGCCTGCTGGCGCGTTCCGCGACGCAGGGGGCCGGGCCGGTGACGGTCCGCGGCGGGTCGGTCCGACACCCACCCGGAGAAGCTCCCCGTGACAGCCCTTCAGGATTTCCGTGCGCCGACCGCGCCGTCCCGCGGGACACCCGGTGCTGCCGCGACGTCCGGCGCGGTCCGCCGGCACGCACGACCCCGCGCCGCGACCTCGCGCGAGGGGTACCGCTACGACCTCGACGGCCTGCGGGCCGTCGCGATCCTGCTCGTCGTGGTCTACCACGTCTGGCTCGGTCGGGTCTCGGGCGGCGTGGACGTGTTCCTCATGCTCTCGGCGTTCTTCCTCACGGGCTCGTTCGCGCGCCGCCTGAGCGCGGGTCGACCGGTCGCCGTCGGGCCCTACTGGGCACGGACGTTCAAGCGCCTCGTCCCGGTCTCGGCGGTGGTCCTCGTCGGCGTGCTCGGCACCGCCTACCTGCTCTACCCGCCGTCGTCGTGGCCGTCGGTCTGGACGCAGACGTGGACGTCGCTGGGCTACGTCCAGAACTGGGAGCTCGCGCGGGAGGCGGTCGACTACTACGCCCGCGACGGCGCGACCGCGAGCCCGCTCCAGCACTACTGGTCGCTCTCGGTCCAGGGCCAGGTCTTCGTCCTGTGGCCGCTCCTCCTGCTGCTGTCGGGCCTCGTCGTCCGACGCCTGCGGGTCTCCGTCACACCGGTGCTCCTGACGGTGTTCGGGACCGTGTTCGCGACGTCGCTCGCGTTCTCCGTCGTCGAGACGGCGACGAACCAGGGTCTCGCCTACTTCGACACGAGGACGCGACTGTGGGAGTTCGCCCTCGGCTCCCTCGTGGCGGTCGTGCTGCCGTCCGTCCGACTTCCCGCGCGGGCGGCGGTCGTGGTGGGCTGGGCAGGGCTCGCCCTGATCGTGACGTGCGGCCTCGTGCTCGACGTCCAGGGCGGCTTCCCGGGCTACTACGCCCTGTGGCCCACCGTGGCGGCCGCGGCCGTCATCGTCGCCGGGACGTCGTACCACCCGTGGGCGGTGGGCAACGCGCTCGCCCACCCGGTGCTCCGCTCGCTCGGTCGGGACGCCTATGCCCTCTACCTCGTGCACTGGCCGCTGCTCATCACCTGGCGGGTGGTGACCGGTCGCCTGGTCCCGTCCTGGTACGAGGGCGCGGTGGTCGTGGCGGCCTCGCTCGTCCTCGCCCGGGTCCTCACCACGCTCGTCGAGCGACCGGTCCGGGACCTGTCGTGGGCGCGAGCAGCGCCCGGGCGGGAGGTGGCGACGGTGCTCGTCGCGGCGGCTCTGGTCGTCGCCCCGCTCGCGGCGTGGCAGCGAGCGGAGACGGTCCGTGCGCAGAGCGCGCTCGCAGGAGCGTCCCTGAACAACCCCGGTGCGCGAGCACTCCTGCCGGGCTACAAGGAGCAAGGGGAGCCGGGCGCACCGGCGATACCCGCGGCGACGGATCTCGGCTCGCAGTGGGTGTCCCTCTCCGAGCTCTGCGACGGGGCGCTCGAGCCCGACGCCCGCGAGCTCGCGAAGAGGTGCGGGCAGCTCGTCTCGGAGCAGCCCGGGGCGCCGACCGTCGTCGCGGTCGGGGACTCGCACAGCGAGCAGTACCTCGGGGCGTTGATCCCCATCGCCGAACGGGAAGGATGGACCCTGGTCTACGTCCTGCGTGGCGGGTGCTCCTTCGGCCTCGGAGACCATCCGTGCAGCGACTGGAACGAGCAGGTCCTCGAGTACGTCGAGAAGGTCGGACCCGACGCGATCTTCACGGTCGTGACCGCGGCCCAGCCGGACGGCACGGGCGAGCACGTCGTCGAAGGGCTCCAGGAGGCTGTCGACGAGCTGCGGGCGAGCGACATCGACGTCATCGGCGTTCGCGACAACCCGCGATTCTCCTTCGACGTCTTCGCGTGCGCGGAGTCGAACGGGCCCGACTCGGCAGAATGCCGTCGTGACCTCCGGGACTTGAGCGCACCCGTGAGCCCGGCCGCCTCGCTGGAGCTGAGCGACGGCTCGGTGCTCGTCGACCTCCTGGACGTCGTGTGTCCTGGGGGAGTCTGCGGCCCCGTGGTCGGGAACGTCCACGTGTTCCTCGACGACAACCATCTGAGCTGGGACTACGCCAAGACGCTCGAGCCGTTCCTCGAGGAGCGGATCAGCGGATGGTCCCGCGGGGGGTGAGCGAGGGCAGGGAGCGCCTCACGGCATGCCCCCGACCTGGCCCGGCGGCAGGTTGCCGTCGCGGACGTCGACCCAGAACTGACCGACCGTCTCGGGGTCGAGCTGCACCGTCGACCCGACGTTGCCCCCCGGACGGAAGTCGGGGTTCGAGATCGGCGGCGTGCCCGTGATGCCGTCGGGACCGTTCGCCTTGCGGAACGCCAGGGCGAGCTTGCCGAGGTCGATGATGCCGGTGCTCTGGTCGACCGTGAGAGCCCCGAGCCCGGAGTCCAGCAGCGAGACCTGGTCGAGGGGCCGGAAGAGGATGCTCGGGTCGGCCGCCTTCGAGCTGATGGCGCCGATGACCTGGCGCTGGCGCTCGGCGCGCCCGATGTCCCCCTGCGGGTCGGAGTACCGCATCCGCGAGAACGCGAGCGCGGTGCGGCCGTCGGCGACGTGGCACCCCGCCGTCCAGACGAGCTCGCTGCGCTCGTCGTTCACGTCGTAGTCGAGGCACAGCTCGACGCCGCCGACCGCGTCGACGATGCCCTCGACCCCACCGAACCCGACCTCGACGTAGTGGTCGACGGTCAGGCCGGTGAGCTGCTCGACGGTCTGGACGAGCAGCGGCGGGCCGCCCCACGAGTAGGCCGAGTTGAGCTTGCTCGCGCCGTTGCCGGGGATCTCGGCGTACGTGTCGCGCGGGAGGCTGATGAGCGCGACCGGGCCGCTCGGCGGGGCGTGCAGCACCATGATCGTGTCCGTGCGCGCACCCTCGGTGCCGTCCTCGCTGATGCCCTCGCCCCGCGCGTCCGAGCCGGCGAGGAGGTAGGTGCTCCCGGGCGTACCGGGGGCGCCGGAGAGCGCGTCGACGTGCTGGATCTTGCCGTTGGCCCAGATCAGCAGCCCCACGGGCCATGCGAGGAGCGCGACGATCACGACGCACGCGACGAGCCCGACGACGCGACCCTTGCGCACGCGGAACCCGCCCCCGCCGGTCCGGGACGTCCCCTTGCCCGACGGCGGTCGCCCGCCCCCACCGCCGGGTCGACCGGTGCTCGGACGAGGGGCGGCGTCGGGACGGCTCCGCGTGGTCACGGGGACGGCCCGGGCACCCGCGTGCGGCGACGACGAGACGCGTGCCGGTGTCGGCGTGGCGTTCCGGGACTGACGTGACGGGGAGACGGAGGGCGGCAGCGCCGACGCCTCGGAGCTCGATCGTGGGCGCGCGCTGCGCGCCGGAGGCGCCGGCGGGGGCGTGCCCTTGCGCGCGGGTGTCACGGGGATCTCGCGCGACGACTGGCGCTTGATGCGCGGCTCGAGGCGCACGGCGTCGTCCGGCGCGGTAGGGCGGGGCCGCGCCTGAGCGCGCCCGCTGTTGCCCACGGCGATCGCATCGTCGACGGACGACGGACGCGGTGCACGGCCGCCCTGGGGCGTGAAGCTCGGGGGGAGCGACCGGGGGTCGCGCGACGGGTCCGTCATGGCGTCACCCGCACTGCGCGGTCTCGTCGGCGGCGGAGAACGCCTCCTTGCCGGCTTCCTTCGTCTGCACCGGAGCCGGTTCCGTCGCGGTCCCGCCGACCCCCTCGGGCGTCTCCTCGGCGCCCGACGGCGGGGCGGTGGCACCCGTGGCGGCGTCGGCACCGGTGCCGGCCGTGGGCTCCTCCGGCGACGGGGCGACGATCGGCTCGTCGGCGCGCACCTTCGCCCACAGCTCGTCGGCCTCCGGGGTCCAGACGACCGTCGCGTCGGGATCCTGCGGGTCTGCCGTGTTCGGGACGGTCATGAAGGTGATGTTGCCACTCGACGCGCCCTTGAGGCTGAAGGCGAGCCCGGCGAGGCTCGGGATCGACGACAGGTTGTCGCTCATCGTCAACGACCTGGTGCCCGCGTCGACGAACCCGTAGATCTGGCCGAGGTCCGAGAGCACGTTCTTCGACAGGACCTGGTTCACGGTCGCCGCGAGGAGCTGCTGCTGGCGGCCGATGCGGCTCAGGTCCGACCCGTCGCCCACGCCGTAGCGAGCACGGGCGAATCCCAGCGCCTGGGTACCGTCCAGCGTCTGCCAGCCGGCGGCGAGCTGGAGGTCCGCCTTGGGCGAGTCGATCGCCTCGGGGATGCAGATGGGGACGCCCCCGATCGCGGTGACCATGTTCTGGAAGCCCGCGAAGTCGACCACGACGAAGCCGTCGACGAACACGTCGGTCAGGCTCTCGACGGTCTGCGTCGTGCACGCCGCGGCCGAGTCGACGTCGCCACCGACCGTCGCGCCGTTCGCGAACGCGGCGTTGAAGCGCGTGTTCGCGGGTGCGGTGGTCTTGCCGTTCGTCGTGTTGCACGCCGGGACGTCGACGCGCGAGTCGCGCGGGATCGAGACCATCTCCACACGCGAGCGGTCCGCGGAGAGGTGCACGAGGATCGTCGTGTCCGAGCGCATCCCCTCGACGCCGGCGACCTCGTGGCCGTTCTCGCCCCCGCGTTCGTCGGAGCCCATCACGAGGATGTTGAGCGGCTTCCCGGCGTTGGGGTCGCTCGGGTCCGGCGTGGGCTGCTCAGGTCGGTCCGTGACGAGCTCGAGCCCGTTCGAGGCGGAGATGTTGCCGCCGATGCTCGAGAGCGCAGAGGCGCCGCCGACGGCACCGAAGGCGAGCGCCGCGGTGGCGACGAGACCGACCGAGCGCGCGATGCCGTGAGTCCGGATCGCCCGGGCGTGCGCGGGCCCGCGCGACGGCTCGGGGGCCGCCGCATCGCGGGTCTGGGCACGGGATCGGGACGTCACGGAAGTCGAGCATAGGTTGCGGGTGCGGGTCCGTGGAGCGGGCCCGGGGCCCAGCGGGTGGAGGACTTGTGCAGGCTCACGCCGGATCGTCGCGCCGGTCCGCGGCGGTGTCTCCCGATCCGGGGGCACCGTCCTCGGGACGCGCGAGCCTGGCCTCGGCGAGGCTCAGCTCGCGGGCGAGCAGCGTGATCTTGCGGGAGAGGAGGTTGGCGCGCCGATGGCTCGTCGCGATGTAGCTGACGAACGCGATGACGAGCGCGTAGAGGAGCAGGTCGGTGCCGCGGCCGACGCCCATCGCCTTGGCGACGTAGGTCAGCCACGCCGGGTAGAGGACGGACACGACGGCGACGACGACGAACCCCACGAGCAGCAGACGTCGGATGGCCTGGTGCCGCGCATTGGCCGTCGACCTCGTGAGGAGGACGGTGACGACCCCGATCGCGACGACGAGGACGATCTCGATGAGCATGACGTGCTCCGCCCTACTTGAAGACGAGGTCGACGAGGATGTTGACCGAGTTCCACAGCGACTGGCCCTTGGACCGGGAGTAGTCCGTGTAGAGCAGGTGCACGGGGTACTCCCGCCACGGGAGCCGCGTGCGTCCGAGCTGGAGCACGATCTCGCTCGCGTGGGCCATGCGGTCCTGCTGCAGGTTGACGCCGCGTGCTGCGTCCACCCGCACGACGCGCAGGCCGTTGTGCGCGTCGGTGAGTCGCAGGCCCGTGCTCTTGTTGGTGAACCAGACGGCCGTGCCGAGGACCAGCCGCTTGAGCAGGCCGGGCCGCGTCCGGGAGTCGAGGAAGCGCGACCCGAACACGATGGCCACGTCCTCCTGACGAGCGAGGTCGACCATCGCCGCGGCGTCGTCCACCTGGTGCTGGCCGTCGGCGTCGAACGTCACGAGGTAGTGGATGCCGGGAAGGCTCCGGGCGTACTCGATACCGGTCTGGAGAGCGGCCCCCTGGCCGAGGTTGACCGCATGACGCAGCACGACGGCGCCCGCCTCGCGGGCCTGCTCGCCCGAGTCGTCCGAGCTGCCGTCGTCGATGCACACGACGTGCGGAAAGGTCACCATCGCGTCCTTCACGACCTGACCGATCACGGCGCCCTCGTTGTACAGGGGCACGACGAGGCAGACGTCGTCGTAGCGCGCCTTCCCGAGGGGCGCGCGACGAGGTGCCACGGCGTCCGATTCGTGCATGGTGACCATTGTTGCAGCCCGGGACCGAGGCTCAGGACCTTGGTCGGTCGTTGCCACGGGTGGGGGACCGGTAGCCTTGCCGTCGCGGCGCCGGGACCGGCCCGCGACGTGCAGACCGACGAAGGGCACCTAGGGCATGGGCGTGCGCATCGCGCAGAGCGCCGACGTCGCCGAGGACGCGACGATCGGTGACGGAAGTCAGATCTGGCACCTCGCGCAGGTGCGCGAGGGCGTCACGATGGGGGAGGGCTGCGTCGTCGGGCGCGGCGCCTACGTCGGAACCGGCGTGCAGATGGGCCGGAACTGCAAGGTGCAGAACTATGCGCTCGTGTACGAGCCGGCGTCCCTGGCCGACGGCGTGTTCATCGGCCCGGCCGTGGTCCTCACCAACGACACCTACCCCCGCGCCGTGAACCCCGACGGGTCGCTCAAGAGCGCGGACGACTGGCACGCGGTGGGGGTGACGATCGGCGAGGGCGCCTCGATCGGGGCCCGCGCCGTGTGCGTCGCTCCCGTGACCGTCGGCGCGTGGGCCACGGTGGCCGCCGGCGCGGTGGTCACCAAGGACGTGCCCGAGCACGCGATCGTCGTCGGGGTCCCGGCGCGACGCGTCGGCTGGGTGGGCCGTGCCGGCCAGCCCCTGCGGCGCGAGGGCGAGCACTGGGTGTGCCCCGTGACGGGCACGCGCTACGAAGAGCACGACGAGACCATCAGAGAGGTAGCGGCCGAATGAGCCAGACACTGATCCCCGCGGCGAAGCCCATCGTGGGCGACGACGAGCGTGCGGCCGTGGACCGCGTCCTGCGCAGCGGGATGATCGCCCAGGGTCCCGAGGTCGCCGCGTTCGAGCAGGAGTTCGCGGACGTCCTCGTCGGCGGGCGCACGTCCGTCGCGGTGAACTCGGGCACGTCGGGTCTGCACCTCGGGCTCCTGGCCGCGGGCATCGGGCCCGGCGACGAGGTGATCGTCCCCTCGTTCACCTTCGCGGCGACGGCCAACTCGGTCGCTCTCACGGGCGCGACCCCGGTCTTCGCGGACATCGAGCCCGACTACTTCTGCCTCTCGCCCGACGCGGTGCGTGCCGCGATCACGGAGCGCACCAAGGCGATCATGCCCGTGCACCTCTACGGGCACCCGGCCGACATGGTGGCCCTCGGCGCGATCGCCGACGAGCACGGCCTCCAGCTCTTCGAGGACGCCGCCCAGGCGCACGGGGCGTCGCTCGGCGGGCGCCCGGTGGGCTCCTTCGGCTCGTTCGCGATGTTCAGCCTCTACCCGACGAAGAACATGACGTCGGGTGAGGGCGGCATGGTGTCGTGCGCGACGGACGAGATCGCGCGGAACGTCCGCCTGCTGCGCAACCAGGGGATGGAGCGTCAGTACGCCAACGAGGTCGTCGGGTTCAACGCGCGCATGACGGACGTCCACGCGGCCATCGGCCGTGTGCAGCTCACCAAGGTCCAGGGCTGGACAGCCGACCGTCAGCGCAACGCCGCCTACCTCTCCGAGAACCTCGAGGGCGTCGTCACGCCGCCCGTCGCGGACGGTGCGGTGCACGTCTACCACCAGTACACGATCCGGGTCGCCGACGACCGTGACCGCGTCGTGGCGGCGCTGCGCGAGGAGCACGGGGTCGGGTCGGGCGTCTACTACCCGATCCCGAACCACCGCCTCGAGAGCCTCAAGCACTTCGCGCCCGGCCTCGAGCTCGCCGAGACCGAGATCGCCGCGCAGCAGGTCATCTCGCTGCCCGTGCACCCGTCGCTGACGCAGGAGGACCTGGAGCGGATCGTGACCGGCGTCAACGCGGTCGTGAAGGCCGGTGCGTGACAGCAGTCCGGCAGTGACTCCCGGCGCGTCGCGACCGGTCCGGACGCGGGGGCGGGTCCAGGCGTGAGCGCTCGGACCCGCTCACGGCGCCCGGCGGAGCCCATGGACCGCGTCGAGAGAGGGTACGGTCGCCCCGTGGAACGCCCGACCCGTGTCACGCTCGCCACGCGGATCTACCTGCCCGAGCCCGCCGCGGCGTCCTTCCGGCTCTCGGCCCTGACGTCGGCGCTGGCCGACGAGGGCGCCGACGTGACCGTCGTGACGTCGTCGGTGCCCCCCTCGATGGGGGTCGAGCCGCACCGTCGTGGTGTGCGCGTCCGCCGCCGCCCCGTGCTCCGGGACGCCAGCGGATATGTGCGCGGGTACCTGCCGTACCTGAGCTTCGACGTGCCGCTCTTCTTCCGGCTGCTGACGGGTCGGCGACCCCACGTGGTCGTGGCCGAGCCGCCCCCGACGACGGGTGCGGTGGTGCGCCTGGCGTGCGCGCTGCGGCGCGTTCCCTACGTGTACTACGCCGCGGACATCGTCTCGGACGCCGCGGGCTCGACGGGTGCGCCACGGTTCGTCGTCGGCGCGGTGCGCGCGCTCGAGCGCTTCGCGCTGCGCGGGGCGTCGTCGGTGCTCACGGTGACGGAGGCCGTCGAGGCACGAGCCTCGCAGCTCGGCGCCGCGCGGACGGCCATCGTGCGGCACGGCGTGGACACGGGTGTGTTCAACGCCGAGGTCGCGCCGCTCGCACCGGAGCAGCACGGCCCGTTCGCCGTGTACGCCGGCAACGCGTCGGAGTGGCACGGCGCCGAGGTCTTCCTCGAGGCCTGGCCGGACGTCGTCCGGGCGGTGCCGGGTGCGCGCCTCGTGTTCCTCGGTCGCGGCAGCATGCACGGCCGCCTCGCCGAGATGGCGGCAGCGATGCCCGACGGCGGCGCGAGCGTGACGTTCCTGCCGCAGCAGCCCGCCGACCAGGCCGCCCGTTGGCTCCGTGGCGCCGACGTCGCGCTCTCGAGCATCCGGCCCGAGTCGGGGTACGAGTTCGCGATCCCCACCAAGGCGCTCGCCGCGATCGCGGTCGGCACGCGCGTGCTCCAGGCCGGGCCCGGTCCCGTCGGGCAGATCATCGAGCGTGCGGGCGCCGGGCAGGTCGTCCCGCACACCTCGGACGCGGTCGCGCTCGCGCTCGCGTCCATGCTGGAGACGCCGCCGTCGCGCGACGAGCGGCGTCGGGTCGCGGCGTGGGCCGAGGAGCACCTCTCGCTGCGCTCGACGTCGGCGTTCGCCGCTCGGCGCGTCCTGGACGCGGTCGTGCCCGGAGGCAGACCGAGGTCGAGCGAACGGAGCCGTGGTGCAGCTCGCTGAGCACGGTCTCGACGTGCCGGACGTCGGCGCGCACCCGCCACCACCATGGGTTCCCGTGACCGCTCTGCAGCCCGGGCCGATCCGGAGGATCGTGTGGCGGATGGCCTCGTGGCTCCCGCCTGCCCTCTTCCTCCGGATCGCGCGGCCGGCCGAGAGCCGGGACCCTTCCGCGATCCCGCGTGTGCAGGTCCCGGCGACGCCGGTGCGCCTGTTCGTCGGACCGACGAACGCTGCTGGACAGGGCTGGGCGTGGGCACGTGCCGTCGAGCGGTCCGCCGACGGGGTCGGCGCGCAGAGCATGGCCTACCGGCGGTCCCTGGCGTTCCCGGCCGACGTCGACGCCCGGGCGGCGTTGCGCGGCTCGCGAGCATGGCAGTCCGCCCAGCGCCGTGGCGTGCTGCGTTTCAGCCACGTGGTGCTCGAGGCCCAGGAGTCGCTGTTCCCCGCGCTCGGACGGGGGGTCGCGGGCGAGGTGCAGGACCTGCGCGACGCGGGAGTCGCGGTCGCGACGCTCAGCCACGGCAGCGACGTCCGCCTCCCGAGCGCTCACGCGCAGCGAGACCCGTGGTCGCCGTTCCTGCTCGAGTCCTACACCGACACGCCGCTGCTCCAGGCCCGCGCGGAGCGGAGCCAGGAGCTGCTCCGACGGCTCCACGAGGAGGGCGTCCCTGCCTTCGTCTCGACCCCCGACCTGCTGCTCGACGTCCCGTGGGCGACGTGGCTCCCCGTCGTGGTGGACGTCGAGCGGTGGAGGACGGACACCGTTCCGCTCGAGCGCGACGTCCCCGTCGTCGTGCACGCTCCGAGCCGCGCAGCGCTGAAGGGGACGGACCTGGTCGAACCCGTGCTCCGCGCGCTCGAGCGAGAGGGCCGCGTGGTGTACCGGCAGGCGACGGGGCTCGACCGCGACGGGATGCTCGCGCTCTACCGCGACTCGGACGTCGTCATCGACCAGCTCCGCCTGGGGATCTACGGAGTGGCGGCCTGCGAGGCCATGGCCGCGGGCAGGGTCGTCGTCTCGCACGTCTCCCACCAGTCGCGTCGGGAGGCGAGGAAGGCCGCCGGGCAGGACCTCCCCGTCGTCGAGGCGACGGCGGACACCCTCCGCGACGTGCTGCTCGACGTGGTCGGCGACCGGGACCGAGCACGGGCTGTCGCGGCTCGCGGCCCCGAGTTCGTGCGGGTGCTGCACGACGGTCGCGCATCCTCTCGGGCCCTGGGCGGCTTCCTGTCGTCCCGTGGCGGCTCGAGCGTCCCCGGAAGCACCCGGCGCACGGCCGACGCGCGGGCGTCGAGTGCGAGGAGGAGGCAGTCGTGAGCGTGGTCAACAGGCTGGTCAGCACCCTGGTGGCGAAGCGCTCCCGGCTCCCACGCCGGGTCAACGCGATGATCGACCGGCTCGTCGCGCCCGGGTCGGGGCCGCTGGGCCGGTTGCTCCAACGCGTCGCCGGCGTGACGGTGGCACGCAGCGTCGCCCCTCCGCCGCCGGTGCCCGAGGAGGCTGTGCGGCTGTACGTCGGGCCGACGAACTATGCCGGGCAGGGGTACCTGTGGTGCCGGGCCGTGGAGCGCGAGATCGACGGGGTCGCCGCGGTCAACATGGCCGCCGAGGCCGACCACGGCTTCCGTTTCCCGGCGGACGACGCCGTGCCGATCGCCACCTACCTGATGAGCCACCGCTGGCAGCAGGAACGTGAGGCGTACGTGCGGAGGTTCACGCACGTCGTGTTCGAGGCGGAGCGTCCGCTCTTCGGCCGGCTCCACGGGGGTGACGCCTTCGCCGAGGCGCGGATGCTGCGTGACGCCGGCCTGCGCGTCGCGATGATGTGCCACGGCACCGACGTGCGTCTGCCGAGCCGGCATCGGCAGGAGAGCCCGTGGTCGCCGTTCCACGACGACCCACGCTTCGAGGTTCTCGAGGACGCCGCACGCCGCAACCTGGCGGGCCTGGCCGCCCTGGGCGCCCCCGTCTTCGTCTCGACACCGGACCTGCTGGACGACGTGCCCTCGGCGACGTGGTGCCCCGTCGTGGTCGACGCCTCCCGCTGGCGCACCGACGCGGCCGTGCTCGAGCGCGAGCGGCTCCGCGTCGTCCACGTCCCGAGCAGCTCAGGGGTGAAGGGCACCGCCCTCATCAGCCCGGTCCTGGAGCGCCTCGCCTCGGAGGGCGTCGTGGACTACGAGCACGTCCAGGGCGTGCCGGCGGCCGAGATGCCCGCCCTCTACGCGGGCGCCGACGTCGTCCTCGACCAGTTCCGGCTCGGGAGCTACGGCGCGGCGGCGTGCGAGGCGATGGCGGCCGGACGAGTCGTGGTCGGTCACGTCACACGGCCGGTGCGGGAGCGCGTCCGCGACGCCACCGGACGAGAGCTGCCGATCGTGGAGGCGACACCCGACACGTTGAGGGACACGCTGCTCGACATCGCCGCACGCCGCGACACGTATCGTGCCGAGGCCGCCGCCGGACCGGACTTCGTCGCGTCGGTGCACGACGGCGTGCACTCCGCAGCGACGATGCGAGCGTTCCTGGCGTCGTGACCGTCGCGACCCGCAGTCGCGCACCGTGCCGCCTGGTGCCACGAGAGTTGAAGGACCGAGCAGAGGAGCAGTGAGTGGTGCAGTCGTCCGACCCCGTCGTCGACCTCGTGGTCGCCGTCCACAGCACGGCGCGACCCGTCGAGCGAGCCGTGGCGTCGGTGCTCGCGCACACGCGGACGCCGCTCCGCGTCACGGTCGTCTGCCACGACGTCGACCCGGGGCTGATCGCCGAGAAGCTGGGCGCGTCGGCCGACGACCCGCGAGTACGCCTGATCGAGCACCGGGACGGGGTCCGTTCGCCGTCCGGTCCCTTCAACCGTGGCATGGACGAGGCGACGGCCCCTTTCGTCTCGATCATGGGCTCCGACGACCTGCTCGAGCCGGGAACGGTCGACTCCTGGGTGGAGCGCCAGCGTGCCGGCGACGCCGACGTGGTGGTGACGCACCTGCGGCACGCGGCGGGCGCCTACGTCCCCACGCCGCCGGTGCGGCCGTGGCGGACCCGCCGTCTCGACGGTTCACGGGACCGGCTCGCCTACCGGAGCGCGCCGCTGGGCATCGTCCGGCGCAGCGCCTTCCCCGGGCTGCGGCTCACGGAGGGCGCACCGGTGGGAGGCGACATCGCGTTCGTGCTCGCGCTGTGGTTCTCGGGTCGGCGCATCAGCTACGACCGGACGGGGCCGGCGTACGTCATCGGGGCCGACGCCGCGGACCGGGTGACCTTCCGCCCGAAGCCCGTGGCCGAGGAGTTCACCTATCTCTCGAGCCTGCTGGAGGATGAGTCGTTCCTGGGCCTGGGCCCGCGGGAGAAGGCCTCCTACGCCGTGAAGTTCTTGCGCGTCCAGGTCTTCGGGGCCGTGCACAACCGCCCGGACCCCGACTTCTGGACCGCGGACGAGCGTGCGGCGCTCCGCGCGGTGACCCTGCAGGTCCTCGCCCTCGCGCCCGGGGCGGAGCGCGTCCTCTCGATCGCGGACCGTCGCGTCCTGGACGCGGTGCTCGACCCGGGGACCCCCGTCGAGGTCCTCTTCGAGCGCAGCGTCGCGCGCCGCCGGTTCCGCAGTCCGGCCGCCCTCGTGACGCGCGACCTGACGAGGGTCCTGGCGCGGGAGGCCCCCCTGCGCTTCATGGTCGCCTCGGTGCTCTCGCGGCGGTAGGGGACGAACGCCCCGAGGCGCGGGACCGGCGGGTTCGGGACCCCGGACGCGCTTCGGTAGACTCGCCCGGTTCTCGAACTCTGACCTGGAGACCCATGCGCATCGCATACATCGTCCACAACGACACCCATGGCGACGCGCGGGTCCTGAAGTACCTCGACTCCGCTGCCGCGAACGGTGACGAGGCGCGGCTCTTCGCCGTGGGCGGTGGAGTGACGCGGTTCCCCCCGGGCGAGGAACGTCGGCCGAGCGGTGGGGTGATCGTCCGGCTGGGTCCTCGTCTCCGAACGGCGGACAAGGTCAAGCCCGGCCCGAAGTCCCGACGCCGGTGGCTCCAGCTCGGCCTGCGGCAGTGGACGTTCGCGTTCCGCGCCGCCGCGGCGATCCGCCGCTGGAAGCCGGACGTCGTGCACGCGCACGACGCCGACACCCTGTTCGCCGCCCTGCTGGTGCGCCTGGTGAGCAGGACACCGTTCGTCTACGACGCGCACGAGATCTGGGAGGCGCAGACGCTCCCGCCGAGGATCGCGGCCTACTACCGATGGATCCTCGACCGATCCTCGTCGCGGTGGGCGGGGACCATCACCGTCTCGCGGGGGATCCAGCGCTGGATGACCGAGCGTTTCGCGCTCCGCACCGAGCCGTCCCTGGTGCGGAACGTCCCGCTCGCGGCGTCCTTGCCGGTTCCGGGCAGCACGGGCGTCCTGCGGTCGGCGGCCGAGATCCCCGAAGGCGCCCGCCTCGTCGTCCACGTCGGCCTCATCGGTCCGGCGCGCGGCGTGGCGGAGACGGTCAAGGCGCTGGCGTTCCTGCCCGACGACGTGTACCTCGCCCTCATCGGGCCGGCGCCGAAGCGCTCACGCGACCACATCGCCTCGGTCGCGCGGGAGCACGGGGTGGCCGACCGGGTGCGGTTCGTGGCTCCGGTGGAGTCCGACGCGGTGCCCACCGCGATCTCCGACGCCGACGTCTCGGTCGTCTACCCGCAGCCCGTGAGCCTCAACTCGATCTACAGCCTGCCGAACAAGCTGTTCCAGTCGATCCAGGCGGGTCTGCCCGTCGTGGCCTCGGACGCCGAGGACGTCGCCGAGGTCGTCACGTCGCTGGGGATCGGCGTCGTCGCCCCTGCGCGCGACGTCGCGGCGCTCGCACGCGCGATCGCCGAGGTCCTCGAGTCCGGCGACGTGTACCGGGAGGCGGCGCGACGTGCCGCACCGGACATGACCTGGGAGCACGAGTTCGCTCGCGCGGCCGAGCTCTACGACGCGGTGGTGGCACGATGAAGCGGCTCCTCGACCAGTACCGATCGATCTCGCCGTACCTGCCGCGCAGCGCGCAGCGGTTCCTCGTGTTCTTCTCGATCGGTTCCGCCTTCCTCTCGGTGCTCGACGTCGTGGCGCTCCTGCTGCTGTCGAGCGTCCTGGCGGCCGCGGTCGGCGGGGGAGAGTTCTCGATCCCGCTGCTCGGCACGATCCCTGCGGACGCCGTCCCGGCGCTGATCCTCGTCCTCTCGGGCGTCGTCCTCCTCAAGTCCGCGATGGGGGTCGCCCTGCAGTGGAAGGCGACCCGCCACTTCGCGGGCTTCGAGCTCTCGGTCGGCGACCACCTCTTCCGCTCCTACATCCACTCCCCGTGGACCGAGCGGATCAACATCAGCACGCCGAGGGTCATCCAGCTCACCGACGGCGGCGTGTCGAGCGTGGTGGGCGGACTGCTCCTGCCCCTGACCACGGTCCCCGGACTGCTCGTGACCGCGGTCGGCGTGGTCGTGATCATCTTCCTGCAGCAGCCGTTCACGGCGGTCATCACGCTCGCCTACCTCGGAGGGATCGGCGTCCTCCAGTACTACGTGCTCGGCAGGCGCACCCGGGTGGCCGCGCGGGTGGCTCGCGACTCGTCCCTCAAGGTCGCGGGACTGCTCACGGGCATGATGGCGGCGCTCAAGGAGATCACTCTCCGGGAGAAGGAGGACGAGGTCGCGCAGGCGGTCGCGCGGACCAGGGCACGGACCTCGCGGGCCCGGTCCAACCTGTACTTCCTGCGGGCGGTCCCACGGTTCGTGCTCGACGCCGCCGTGATCGGCGGGTTCGTGCTGACGGGTGGCGTGGGCTACGCCATGGGCGGCATGACGGAGGCGGTCTCGGCTCTCGCCCTGTTCGGCATCGCCGGCTTCCGGCTGGTGCCGTCCATCACCTCGTTCCAGTCGATCGTCACCAGCTCGGTGTCGGCAGACCCCTACATCCGGACGATCATCGGGGACATCGAGCGCTCGCAGCGGCCGGCGGCCGCCGAGACCGGCGGGGACGACGCCGGCCCCGCGCTCCCCAACTCGATGGCGATCGAGATGCGCCACGTCTCCTACACGTACCCGACGGGTACCGAGCCGGCCCTGCGCGACGTCGACCTGACGATCCCGTTCGGGTCGACGGTCGGCATCGTCGGCGCGTCCGGCGCCGGCAAGTCGACGCTGGTCGACATCCTGCTCGGGCTGCTCGAGCCGAGCGACGGAACGGTGTCGTTCGGTGGCGGGGCGCACGCACAGCGCCCGTCGGAGTGGAGGCGGCACGTGGGCTACGTGCCGCAGGCGGTCGCCCTCTTCGACGGCTCGATCGCCCAGAACGTGGCGCTGACGTGGGGGGGCGACTTCGACAGGGAGCGCGTCGAGAAGGCCTTGCGGCGTGCGCAGCTCTGGGACGCCGTCACCGCGCGGGCGCGCGGGATGGACGAGCGGATCGGCGAGGGCGGGCTGGCGCTGTCGGGCGGGCAGCGCCAGCGTCTGGGGATCGCGCGGGCGCTCTACTCGGACCCGCTCGTGGTCGTCCTCGACGAGGCCACGAGCGCTCTCGACACGAAGACGGAGGCGGACGTGGCGGCGGCGATCAACGAGCTGGCGGGCGACGTGACGGTCATCTCGGTCGCGCACCGTCTGTCGACCATCCGGGACGCCGACAAGATCCTCTACATGGAGTCGGGCGAGATCGTCGCGTCCGGGAGGTTCGACGACGTCGTCGCCGCCAGCCCGGCGTTCCACACGCAGGCCAGCCTCGCCGGCCTGGTCTAGCGCGGTCAGGACGAACCATGACGACGACGGACACGTTGCTCATCCTGTCCTTCTCCCGGCTGGAGCAGGACGCCCGACTGCGGCGCCAGATCGCACTGTTCGCCGACAGGTACCGCGTGGTCACCGCAGGGTGGGGGCCCCCGGTGCCCGGCGCGGAGCGGCACGTCGAGCTCCCCGTCCCGGTCTCGGCAGGCTGGCGCCGACGCGTACGGTTCTACGTCGAGGCCGTCCTGCTGCGCCTGCACGCCTATCGGCTCCTCTACTGGACCCAGCCCGCCGTGCGGACGGCTCGCCGCGTGGTGCGTCGGGAACGCCCGGACAGGATCCTGGCGAACGACATCGAGACTCTGCCGCTCGCCCTCGGGCTCGCGCCCGGGGCGAGCGTGCACGCGGACCTGCACGAGTTCTACCCGGGCCTGCACGACGACAACCCCCGCTGGGTGCGGGTGCGCAAGCCGTACCTGGAGTGGTTGATCCGGCGGTACGCGCCCCGTGCTGGTTCCCTCACGACCGTCGGGGCGAGCGTCGCCGAGGCCTATCGGCCGTTCGGGCTCGACCTGGACGTCGTGACCAACTCGCCGTCCTTCGTCGCGATGGAGCCGACACCGGTGGGGTACCCCGTCCGGATCGTGCACCCCGGCGCGTCGCTCCGGAGCCGGCGGCTCGAGAACATGGTGGCCGCCGTGGCCGCCTCGACCGCGGACGTCCGTCTCACCCTCTTCCTCACGGGGAACGACCCCGCGTACGTGGCGGAGCTCCGGGCCCTGGCCGAGGGGCTCGGTGATCGCGTCCGTGTCGAGGACGCCGTCCCGCACGACGAGCTGCTCGCGCTCGTCAACACGTACGACGTCGGCATCCACGTCCTGCCGCCGACCGTCACCAACAACGCGCTCGCGCTCCCGAATAAGTTCTTCGACTACGTCCAGGCGCGGGTCGGGGTCGTCGTCGGTCCGACCCCGGCGATGGCCCGTCTCGTGCAGGAGCACGGCCTCGGCGCGGTGACGGACGGCTTCGACGTGGACGCCGTCCGCGCGGTCGTCGACGCGCTCACGCCGGAGCGGGTCGCGGGATGGAAGCGCGCGGCGGACGCCGCTGCGCACGAGCTCTCCGCCGAGGCGCAGCTGCCGGTGTGGGTGCGCGCCGTGGAACGGCTTCGACCGGCCCGGCGGTCCGGCGACTGAGCGGACGGGGTCGCCGCTCGGCGACCTGAGCCCCCTCAGCGGGCGCGGGCGTCGCTCTCGACCGCGGCGAGGAAGGCTTCACGCTCGACCTCGGCGTTCAGCACGTCGGCGGCGCGGTGCGACGCGGCCTTGATGCGCGCGACGTCGTCGACCGTCAGCTCGCCCAGCGACGCGGCGAGATCGGCGGCGTCGAAGCCGGGGACCACGACGCCGATGCCGAGCTCGCGGACGATCTCGGCCATCGCCGGGCTCTCGCCGACGACGACTCCGAGCCGTCCCTGGACCGCCTCGAAGAACTTGTTCGGGAGCGCGAACTCGAGGTTCCGTTCCAGCGGCCGGTAGAAGATGATCTCGAGGTCGTACTCGTTGATCCGTTCGGCCAGCTCGCGCATGGGCGCGGGAGGCACGATCCGGATGCGTGCACCCGCCGGGTGTGCCGCGATCGACTCGCGAAGACGTGCCTCGACTGCCGGGTTCGGCATGAGCATGAAGGTCATCGAGAAGTGCTCCGGGAGCAGGCGCATCGCGTCGAGGATCGCGTCGAAACCTCGTTTCCACGACGCGAGGCCGTGGAAGAGGAGCCGGATCTCGGCCGGGTCGACAGGGCTGGGCGCCTGGTCGACGAACGGCGGGATGTTGCGTACCGGGACCAGGGGGTCGACGCCGAACTCGTCGACGTAGAGCCGGCCGATCGGGGCGTTCACGACGGAGCGGGACGTGAACGCGGGGTGCCCGATGAAGCCGCGCACCCACCGGTAGTGCGACCCGGTGATCCGTGCGCCGAGCGTCTGGCGGCGCTGGGTGGGGTTGTGGTACTCGTGCAGGTCGAGATGGAGCCGCGCCCGGCGGGCCGCCGGCGTGAAGACCGACGGGTCGGCGAGGAGCGGCCCGAACTCCGTCTCGTTGAACACGACCAGGTCGTACTGCCCGGAACGCAGCCGGTCCCGGGCGGCGCGCGGGATCCGGTCGACGACCTGTCGCCGGAACCGGACCGTCGCGGGAAGCAGGAGCTGGGCGGCGAGCACGCCCGCTCGCGTCGTCACCCAGCGGGACGGTGCCTCGAGCGGGAAGTGGTCCCTGACGGCCGTGGTCGGACGGCCGCCGAGCCCGAGCGTGTCGACCTCCCACCCCGCTTCCGCGAGCCAGTCCACCTGCCGGCGGACCCGAGGGTCCGACTCGATGACCGAGTACGAGAGCACGAGGGCCGATCGTGTTCCGTTCGAGCTGGTCACTCAGGCTTCACCTCTCGTCGACGGGCGCCCGTCGACGCCGACCGCGATCCTATCGGAGGCCGTCAGGCGGGGGAGGACGCCGTCGGGGCGAGCTCCACGAGCGTCTCGACGACCCGTCGGGCGGCGTTGCCGTCGCCGTAGGGAGCCTCCTCGGTCGCGCCCGGGACCGGACGGCCGACGGCCTCGCGGATGGCGTCCGCGTCGTTGGCGAGCACGTTCCAGCCGAGGTCGACCGTCTCGACCCACTCGGTCTCCGTGCGGATCGTGGTGCACGGGACCCGCAGGAGGAAAGCCTCCTTCTGCAGGCCGCCCGAGTCGGTGACGACGCCGCGGCTGCGCAGGGCCGCCGCGACGAGGTCGGGGTAGGCGAGGGGCGCGTGGGAACGGAGCGAGCCCGCGTCGAGCGACAGCCCGTGCTCGGCCGCCTTCGCGACGACCCGCGGGTGGGCCAGCAGCACGACCGGCCGGTCGAGGCTCGAGAGGGCCTCGACGATCATCGCCATCCGGTCCCGGTCGTCGGTGTTCTCCGCCCGGTGGATCGTGGCGAGGTGGAACTCGCCCGGCTCGAGGTCGAGCTCGGTGAGGAGCGGGACGTCGCGGTCGGCGACGGAGTCCCGCACCTGGAAGAGCACGTCCGTCATCACGTCGCCGACCAGGACGGAGCGCCCGCCGAGCCCTTCGGAGGCGAGGTGGTCCATCGCGACCTGCGTCGGCGCGAGGCACAGGTCGGCCGCGTGGTCCGTGAGCACGCGGTTGTGCTCCTCCGGCATGCGCCGGTTGAACGACCGGAGCCCTGCCTCGAGGTGCGCGAGGGGGACGTGCAGCTTCACCGCCGCGACCGCCGCTGCGAGCGTGGAGTTCGTGTCGCCGTACGCGAGCACCCAGTCGGGCCGGTGCTCGTCGAGCACCGCGTCGAGGGCGCCGAGGATGGCGCCCGTCTGCACGCCGTGGCTGCCCGATCCGACACCGAGGTGCACGTCCGGGGTGGGGATGCCCAGGTCGCGGAAGAAGACGTCCGACAGCATCGGGTCGTAGTGCTGCCCGGTGTGGACGATGACGTGGTCGACTCCGGCGGTGGTTGCCGCGTGGGCGATCGGTGCGAGCTTGACGAACTGTGGGCGCGCGCCGACGACGCTGAGGATCTTCACGATCGTCGATGCTATCGGGAGCCGCGCAGGAGGAGCGCAGGAGCGGGCTTCGTGGCGTCCGTCGGCGCCCGTCCCGACGGTCGACGGGGCCCCACGCGGCGATTTACCTGAAACTGCCTTCTCCCGCAACTGCGGAGGCGCTACGATCGCGGCGCTCGGGGGCCGTCGTCGACGGGGTCACCCCGTGGAGCGAATCGTCGAGGAAGTCGAGATGCAGATGGCAACAGGAAGTTCGCGCACGGCCCGGTCCCGGGTCGCAGCGCTCGCGTGCGCAGTGGCGACGGTGGCCGTGGGGACGTTCGGAGCCGCACCCGCCCAGGCCGCGCTGAGCGCACCGGACGGGGCCGAGTCGGCGGTCGTGGCGGCCGCGGAGGCGCGGGCCGCGCACCTGCCCGCCCAGCGTCCCGGCACTCCGGACGCGGACGCGATCGACGCCCTGGCCGCGCGCGCGTTCGGCTCGGACGCGGCCGCCCTCGCCGCACCGGGAGAGAACGTCTACCGCGTGTACGGGCAGAACCGGTGGGAGACCGCGGTGGCCGTCTCGCACGTCTACGGGCTGGGCGACGGCGGGATGACGGGCGTCTTCAACGGCGTCATCGACGCGGGCGAGCAGGCGGCGCCGGTCGTCTACATCGCGAACGGCATGGGCTACGCGGACGCCCTGTCGGCAGCGCCCGCGGCGTCGTTCAACGGCGGCCCGCTGCTCCTCGTCCCGGCCGGCGGGGTGCCGTCGGTCGTGCTCGCCGAGCTGCAGCGTCTGCAGCCGGAGCGGATCGTCGTCGTCGGTGGCGCGGCGTCGGTGTCCGACGCGGCGTACGCGCAGCTGGCGGCGATCCAGCCGAACATCCGGCGCGACGCGGGCCGCGACCGCTACGAGACCTCGCGCGTCGTGGTCCAGCGAGGCTTCGACTACGCGGCGGCCGGGTACGCCCCGTCGGAGATCGCCTACCTCGCCACCGGGACCGGTTACGCCGACGCCCTGGCGGCGAGCGCCGCCGCAGCCACCGTCGGATCGCCCGTGGTCCTCGTCAACGGGAACGCCTCGGCGGTCGACTCGGCGACGACCTCGCTCCTCCGCGACCGGCTCGGCGTCCAGTACCTCTACCTCGCCGGGGGCGCGGCGTCGATCTCCCCGGCCTACGAGAGCGCGCTCGCGTCCCAGCCCTGGGTCGTCGGTGGAGCCCGTCTCGCGGGCAAGGACCGGTACGCCACGGCGACGGAGATCAACTCGCAGCTCTTCGGCATGCTCCACGCGGAGGGAGTCCTGACGCCGGGCTCCGCCAACTACACGTCGGGTCTCGACTTCCCCGACGCCCTGTCGGCCGGGGCCATGGCGGGCTACTACCTCGAGCCGCTGTACCTCTCCCGCACGACGTGCATCCCCACGCAGGCGGTCGGCGACCCGCGGGCCTGGGGTGTCGCGAACTTCTACCTCGTCGGGGGGCCGGGCGTGCTCGGCGCCGGCGTCGAGAACCTGACGATCTGCTGACGGGTCCGACGACTCGCAGCCGCCGGGGCCCAGGACCTCGCGTCCTGGGCCCCGGTACTGTCCTGCCCATGCCTCCTCCCGCACTGGCCCCCGCGCGCTCGGCCCCGGTCGTGGCACCCGGGCTCGAGTGGGTCTCGTGGCTGCGCGTGCTCGCGATCACCGCCGTCGTCGCGATACACGTCGTCGGCCACGACGCGATCGTGCCCGGGGCGCGCGAGACGTTCCACGGCAACCTGGCGATCTGGCTCGACTTCGGGTCCGACTTCGCCGTCCCCGTGTTCGTCATGGTCAGCGGCGCGCTGCTCCTCGACCCGGCGCGGTACGCCGGTGCGGGTGACTTCCTGCGCAAGCGGGCGCTGCGGCTCGTCCCCGCGGTGGTCGTGTGGCACCTGCTCTGGTGGGTCTTCCTCCTGACCGTGCTCGGGGAGGACGTCGGGGTGCGCGCGTTCGTCGCGCAGTCGGCCACGGGCCGGCTCTACACGGCTCTCTACTTCTTCTGGATCGTCCTCGGTCTCGCGCTGGTGACGCCGCTCCTGGTGCCGTGGGTGAGCTCGGTGGGTCGTCGCGCCGTGGTCGTCGCCGGCGCCGCCCTCGTGGGGATGACCGCGGCCTCCGCGGCCGCCGAGGGTCTCCTCGGGCTCCCGACCGCGTGGGTGCAGACGGCGTGGACCTGGTGGATCCCGTACCTCGGTCTCTACCTGCTGGGCTGGGGGCTCCGCGACGTCGTCCTCCGCGGGTGGCTGCTCGCCGCCACGGCCGCAGGCGCCGTGGGGATCGGCGTGCTCCAGTGGTGGCTCTGGGAGAACCCGGCGGTGCCGGAGCTCGTGCGCCAGCTCCTGCCCACGACGTACTACGGCGTCCAGGTCCAGGTCTACGCGGTGCTCGTCTTCCTCGTGGTCAAGAGCGTCGTGAGGCCCGACGGCGCTCTCGGCGCGCTGGCCGCGCCACGCGCCGCCGCCGCGGGCCGGGTGCTGGGGGACGCCACGCTCGGGGTGTTCGTGCTCCACCTGATGGTGTGGAACCTGATGCTGTCGCTGCCGGCCCTCGGTGGGGAGAAGGCGGCGGACTCGGTGCCGCAGATGCTCGGACGCGTCGCCTTCGTCCTCGTGGTGACCTACGCGGTCGTGCTCCTGCTCCGCCGGCTCCCGGTCGTCCGACGCGTGCTGTAGGGCCGTCCAGGCGGCGGATGCTTCTCCTGGGCGACGATCTGGGCTAAGTTCCCCATTCGTCCGCGTTCTGCGTCGAGGCGGACATTCCGCGCACCCTCAGGAGGCGACTCGTGGCGCGTCATACCGCACGGACCACCAGCACGGCACCGGGCGCGTCGCGACGGGCGCCGACGCCCGTGCGCGCCCTCGCCGGACGGACTCTCGTGTGCGCCCTCGCGGCGGCGCTCGCGCTTCCCGCGGCGCTCGTCCCGGCCGCGAGCGCGGTGCCGCGGTCGCCGGCGACGGCCACGCCCGAGCCTCCGGGCGTCCCTGTCGGTGCGCCCGCGGTCGCGGCGGCGCTCCCGGCCGCGGGCGCGCACGAGGTCGCGGTCGACACGCGCGACGTCGCCTCGAGCGGCGCGGTCTCGGTCGCGGAGGGGTTCCAGAGCGCGGCGGTGTCCTGGCCGGCAGCGCTCGACCACGCGATGCCCGAGCTCCGGATGCGCGCGCGGGCGGCCGACGGCGCGTGGGGTCCCTGGACCCACGTGGACGCGGAGACCGACGGCGCCGACGCCGAGGTGCGCGACGTCGTGACGTCGGGCGCCGTCTACGTGGGCGAGTCGGACGCGATCCAGGTCACCACCGTGGACCCCGCCCTCGAGCTGCCGGCCGGCGTCCAGGTCACGACGGTCTCGTCGGAGCTGACCGAGTCGCCGGCCGTGGAGAGGGCCGGGACGGTCGAGGCCACGACGTCGGGCTCCGCGGGGCCGACGATCGTCACGAGGGAACAGTGGGGGGCCGCGCCGGCGACCTGCGAGTGGGACGCGGCGCCCGCGCTCAAGGGCGGGGTGGTCCACCACACGGTGAACGCGAACGACTACGCGACGGTCGACCAGGCGATGCAGGCCATCCGCAACGACCAGGCGTTCCACCAGGAGGGGAACGGCTGGTGCGACATCGGCTACAACTTCCTCGTCGACAAGTGGGGCAACATCTACGAGGGCGCCGACGGCAGCCTCGAGTCGGCGCTGATCGGGGCGCACACGGGCGGCTTCAACACGGGCACCGTGGGAGTCGCGATGGTCGGCACCTACACGAGCGTGGCGCCCTCGACGGCGCAGCTCGACGCCGTCGCGGAGATCATCGCCTACCGCCTGGCGCGGTACGGCGTCGACCCGGCCGGGTCGGCGACCTTCACGGCGGCGAGCAAGACCGCCGGAGGCCGGTTCGAGGCGGGCCAGTCGGTCGTCCTCCCCAAGGTCTTCGGTCACCGAGACACTCATCAGACCGAGTGCCCCGGTGCGCTCGCCTACGGGAAGCTGTCGTACGTCCAGGGTCGCGCGGCGCAGTACTTCCAGGAGCTCCGGTCGTCGGTGCAGCGGATCGCCGGGGCGAACCGGTACGCGACGTCCGCGGCGATCTCGGCGGCCACCTTCGAGCCGGGCGTCGAGGTCGCGTACGTCGCGAACGGCCTGGCGTTCCCCGACGCGTTGTCCGGTGGGCCCGCCGCGGCCGCCTCCGGCGCGCCGGTCCTGCTCGTCGCCCCGACCGCGGTCCCGACGCCCGTCGTGACCGAGCTCGAGAGACTGCGCCCCCAGAAGATCGTGGTGCTCGGCGGGCGCGGCGTCGTGTCCGACGCGGTCGTCGCCCGGCTGACCGGCCTGACGACGACCCGGACGGTGACCCGCCTCTACGGGGACGACCGGTTCGCGACCTCGGCGGCGATCTCGGCGGCCACGTTCGCACCCGGCGTGAAGGTCGCCTACGTCGCGAACGGCCTGGCGTTCCCGGACGCCCTGTCCGGCGCCCCCGCCGCCGGTGCCCGCAAGGCGCCGGTCCTGCTCGTCGGCCAGAACGCCGTCCCCGGGGCCGTGGCGAAGGAGCTCGGCCGGCTCCGTCCGGAAGAGATCGTCGTGCTGGGCGGGACGGGCTCCGTGTCTGCGGACGTGGCGACGCAGCTCGCGGGGTACACGGCGTCGAAGCGCGTGACCCGCGCGGCGGGGGATGACCGCTACGGGACGTCGGCGGCGATCTCGGCCGCGACGTTCGAGCCGGGTGTGCCCGTCGTGTACGTGGCGAACGGGCTGAACTTCCCGGACGGGCTGTCGGGCGCGCCCGCGGCCGGTGTCGGCGGCGGGCCGGTCCTGCTCACCGCGAGCACCCGCGTCCCGCCGGCGGTCGCGGCGGAGCTGGACCGGCTCGACCCCGCACGGATCGTCGTGCTCGGTGGCTCCGGGGTGGTCTCGGACTCCGTCGCCTCGTCGCTCGCGGGATTCCTGCGCCCGGCCGGCTCGTGACGCGCACCGAGGGCGGTCAGGGGCCGGCGGGGACACCCGGGGGGACGGTCGGCGCACGGGGTTCGCGAGGGTAGTCTTCTCGCCGATCCCTCCGTCGCGCAGAGAGCCAGCTGACCTCGTGCACCCATCCACCGCCGGGCCCCGCCCGCCGGGACCCGTCGAGAAGGCGCCGGCGACCGTGTCGCGTCCCGCGCAGGGACCGGTCGGCGACCGGTTCCGCCTGGACGTCCAGGGTCTGCGGGCGGTGGCGGTGGGAGCGGTCGTGCTCTACCACGCAGGCGTGCCGTGGCTCCCGGGTGGCTATGTCGGCGTCGACGTCTTCTTCGTCATCTCGGGCTTCCTGATCACGGGGCACCTGCTCCGTTCGCTCGAGAGGGACGGCCGCGTCGGGTTCGCGGACTTCTACGCCCGCCGCGCCCGTCGGATCCTGCCGGCGTCGTTCGCCGTGCTCCTGGTGACCCTGGCGGTGGCCGCGCTCACGCTCGGACCGGTACGCGTCCGGGAAGCCGCCGTCGACGCCGTCGCCACCGCGACCTACGTGCCCAACCTGCTCTTCGCGTACCGGGGGACGCAGTACCTCAACGAGACGGACCCGCCGTCGCTCTTCCAGCACTACTGGTCCCTGGGGGTCGAGGAGCAGTTCTACCTCCTGTGGCCGCTGCTGCTCGTGGGCTTCTTCGCGGTCCGCCGCTCGCACCGGGTCCTCACGGTGCTGGTCGGCGCCGTCGTCGTGGTCTCGTTCCTGGCGTGCCTCGTGCTGACGGTCCGGGCTCAGCCGTGGGCGTTCTTCGGCCTTCCCACGCGAGCGTGGGAGCTCGCTGCCGGGGGCCTGGTCGCGGTGGCCGTCGGACGGGGAGCCGTCCTGCGTCGCGCGCTCGCGGTCCCGCTGGGGTGGGCGGGGCTGGCGGCGATCGTCGCCTCCGTGCTCCTGCTCGACGCGTCGACGCCGTTCCCCGGCCCGTGGGCGGCCCTTCCCGTCGCCGGGACGGCCCTGGTGATCCTTGCCGGGACGAGCGCCGGGGCGAACGGTCCGGCCGCCGTGCTCGCGCGCGCACCCATGGTCTGGGTCGGGGGGATCTCCTACTCGCTCTACCTCGTCCACTGGCCCGCGATGACGCTGCCCCAGGCGATCCTCGGTCGGACCGAGCCGATACCGGTGCCGTGGCAGCTGCTGGTGGCCGTCGCGTGCGTGCCGCTCGCGTGGCTCTCGTACCGGTTCGTCGAGACGCCGTTCCGCACGGCGCCGCGACTGCGTTCCGCGCGACCGCGCCGGGTGGGGCTCGCGGTTCTCGCGGCCACCGCGGTCGTCGTCGCGACCGCGGGACTGGCGGTCTGGGGGGCGGACCGCGCGCCGCAGTCGTCGGCGGTCGTCGTGACCGCCACGGACCTGCGGCGCGCACCCGCCGGCACCCCGGTCGTCCCCGCGAACCTCGAGCCGTCGCTCGCCGGGGCCGCGGACGACCTCCCGGTCGTCTACGAGGACGGCTGCCAGCTCGACGCGTCCGAGCAGGAGCCGCGCTCGTCGTGCGTCTACGGCACAGACCCGACGGCTCCTCGCGTGGTGCTGTTCGGCGACTCCCACGCGAGCCAGCTCGTGCCGGCGCTGAGCTCGATGGCGGACTCCGGCACGATCCGGCTCGACGTCATGACCAAGAGCGGGTGCCCGGCGACGGACCTCGACGTGGTGACCGGCCGGGGGCAGCCGTACCCGACGTGCGCGCCGTGGCGCGCGCGCGTGCTCGACCTGCTGCGGACCGACCCCCCGGCCGTCGTGGTCGTCGCCGACTACGCGGGCGAGTCCGGGGACGCGGACGGCACGCGGTTCACCGCCGACGAGTGGACCGAGGCGCTCGGCCGCACGCTCGAGGCGCTCCCCGGTACGTCGCCCGTGCTGGTCGTGGGAGACACGCCGACGCCCGGGACGTCACCGACCCGCTGCCTGTCGGACCACGTCGAGAACGCGTCGTCGTGCGACCTCGGCGTCGAGGCGCGCAACATCGTCATCCAGGAGGCGCAACGGTCCGCGGCCGCACAGGCGGGGGCTCGGTTCGTGACCCTGGACGACTACCTGTGCAACCCCGCGTCCTGCCCGGTGATCATCGACAGCACGCTCGTCTATCGCGACGGGACGCACCTGACGGCGACCATGGCCGCGCGCCTCGGTGGGGTGCTCGTCCCCGAGGTGGCCGCACTGCTGCCACGGTGATCGCCACCTCGCGTATCCTGCACGGTGGTTCGACCGCCGTGCGATGAACACACGGCCGTGGTCTCCCGGATCGGGGAGGCTGCCGGACCGACCACCTGCTCGCCGGAAGGAACACTCGATGCGCATCGCCGTCGTCGCCCTGGGGAAGATCGGCCTGCCCCTGGCCGTCCAGTTCGCGTCCAAGGGGCACGAGGTGATCGGCGTCGACGTCAACGCCGCCACGGTCGCCACGATCAACGAGGGCACGGCACCGTTCCCTGGTGAGGCGCACCTCGCCGAGAAGCTGGCCGAGCTGGTCCCCGCCGGTGCGCTGCGCGCGACCACCGACTACGCCGAGGCGATCCCCGGTGCCGACGCCGTCGTGCTGGTGGTCCCGCTCTTCGTCGACGAGGAGACGGCTCAGCCCGACTTCGGCTGGATGGACGCCGCTACGAGGTCGATGGCCGAGCACCTCGGTGCAGGCACGCTCGTCTCGTACGAGACGACGCTCCCGGTGGGCACGACGCGCAGCCGCTGGAAGCCGATGATCGAGGAGATCTCCGGCCTGGTGGAGGGCGAGGACTTCCACCTGGTCTTCTCGCCCGAGCGGGTCCTGACCGGTCGCGTGTTCGCGGACCTGCGCCGGTACCCCAAGCTCGTGGGAGGTCTGTCGACCGAGGGTGCGGCCCGGGCGCGCGAGTTCTACGAGACGGTGCTCGACTTCGACGAGCGTCCCGACCTGCCCCGACCGAACGGTGTCTGGGACCTCGGGTCGGCCGAGGCCTCCGAGCTCGCGAAGCTCGCCGAGACGACGTACCGAGACGTGAACATCGGTCTCGCGAACCAGTTCGCCCTGTTCGCCGACTCGCAGGGCATCGACGTCCACGCCGTCATCGAGGCGTGCAACTCCCAGCCGTACAGCCACATCCATCGCCCCGGCATCGCGGTCGGGGGGCACTGCATCCCGGTCTATCCCCGGCTCTACCTGTCGGTCGACCCGGCGGCGTCGATCGTCCGCGAGGCACGCGCGGTGAACGCCTCGATGCCGGAGCGCGTGGTCGAGCGCACGGCAGGCCTGCTCGGGTCGCTGGACGGCCTGCGCACCGTCGTCCTCGGGGCGTCCTACCGGGGCGGTGTCAAGGAGACGGCGTTCTCGGGCGTCTTCGCCACGGTCGAGGCGCTCGAGTCCCGCGGCGCCGTCGTGACGGTGCACGACCCGCTCTACTCCGACGACGAGCTGCGGGGACTCGGTCTCGCACCGCACGCCCTCGGCACGGCGGTGGACGTCGCCGTGGTCCAGACGGACCACGCCGCCTACCGGACCGTGGGGCCGGACGACCTGCCCGGCGTCCGACTGCTGGTCGACGGACGGGGGATCACGGACGCGGCACTGTGGGCCGGGACGCCGCGGTTCGTCCTCGGACGCGGCGAGACCCTCCCCGCGACCTGACGACCTCGCCAGACCCACACCGACGCCCGTCCTATCCCGAGGAACCCCCCATGCGCATCACCGCGGTCGTCGTCGCGTACGACCGACGCGACCTGCTCGTCGAGGCGCTGGACGCCCTCGCGGCGCAGACCCGTCCGCTCGACGAGGTGGTCGTGATCGACAACGCCTCGCACGACGACTCGGCCGTCGTCGCGGCCGCGCACCCGGTCGGGGCCGAGGTCCTGACGCTCGCCCGCAACACGGGCGGAGCAGGTGGGTTCGCGGCCGGGATCGCGCACGCCGTCGCGCGCGGCGCAGACCTCGTCTGGCTCATGGACGACGACACGATCCCCACGCCCACGGCTCTGGCCGAGCTCCTCGCCGCGCGTGACGCCTACCCGGGACCGGTCGCGCTCCTGGGCAGCCGCGTCGTCTGGCACGACGGCCGCGACCACCCCATGAACACGCCGCGCCGCCGGCCGGGCGCGTCCGCGGAGCAGATCGCGCACGCGCGTGAGGCCGGGGCGCTCCCGGTGCGGTCCTCGTCGTTCGTCTCGATGCTCGTGGACTCCCGGGCGATCCGGCACCACGGGCTGCCGGTCGCCGACTACTTCATCTGGAACGACGACTTCGAGTACTCGGCCCGCCTGTTGCGGCGCGGGACCGGTCTGCACGTGCCGGCCTCCGTCGTCGAGCACCGGACCAAGACCTTCGGTGCGACCGACGCCGACCCGGGCGCGCGCTTCTACTACGAGGTCCGCAACAAGCTCTGGATGCTCCTGTGGTCCCGCGCGCTCTCGCCCGCCGAGCGCGTGCTGTACCTCGGTGCGTCGCTCCGCCGGTGGGTGCGGACGTTCCTCCGTTCGTCGGACCGCGGCACCCTCCGCGAGGCGGGCGCCCGGGGCCTGCGCGACGGCCTGACGACGCGACCTCGCTCGACCGAGGCGGTCCTCGCCGGCCTCGGGCCGGTGTCCGAGGACGTCGCGGTCGTCGACGCGTCGGCACGGGGGAGGACGGCGTGACCGGAGCACCCGCCGCCTTCTCGCTCCTCCTGCCCGTCTACCACGGTGACGACGCCGCCCACCTGCGCCGCGCCTTCCGGTCGGCGACGCTCGACCAGGTCCTGCCGCCCGACGAGGTCGTCCTGGTCCAGGACGGCCCGGTCGGGCCCGCGCTCGGCGCGGTGGTCGAGGAGATCGAGTCGGGCCCCCTCCCGACGACGGTCGTCCGGCTGCCGCGGAACGTCGGTCTGGCGCTCGCTCTCGAGGCGGGGCTCGCGGCGTGCAGCCACGAGATCGTCGCCCGTACCGACGCCGACGACGTCTGCCTGCCGGACCGGTTCGCGCGCCAGGTCCCGCTGGTCGCGGCGGGCTACGACATCGTCGGCTCCGCGATCCAGGAGTTCGTCTCGGAGGACGAGCCGGGAATCGTCCGCGTCCCCCCGCTGACCCCGGAGCAGATCGCGGAGGGGGCGCGGTTCCACTCCCCGTTCAACCACCCCACGGTGGTGTTCCGCCGGTCCTCCGTCTCACGGGCCGGGGGGTACCAGGACCTTCCGCTGCTCGAGGACTACTGGCTCTTCGCCCGCATGCTGGCGGGTGGCGCTCGCGGGCTCAACCTGCGGGAGCCGTTGCTGCTCTACCGGATCGGCGCCGGCGCGTACGCGCGCCGCGGAGGGGTGCGGCTCCTGCGCTCGGAGATCGAGCTCCAGCGGCGCATGCGCCGCATCGGCTTCACCTCGACCGCGCAGTGGGCGCGCAACGTGGTCGTCCGCGGCGGCTACCGCCTGGTGCCCGAGAAGATCCGGGTGCTTCTGTACCGCGGTCTCCTGACCGACAGGGCACGGTGACCCGATGAGCCCGGACTGGTTCGCCTCCTGGCCCGTCGCGGTCGCCGCGCTCGCGGTCCTCGTCCTGCCCGGCGTGCTGCCCGCCTACGCGCTGCGGTTGCGCGGTGCCGTCGCCTGGTGCGCGGCCCCCCTGCTCTCTGCGGCCGTGATCGGGCTGTCCGCGATCGTCGGCGGTGCGACGGGGATCGCCTGGAGCGTCTGGGTCGTGATCGGGGGGTCGGTCGTCGCCGGCGCTCTCGCGTGGCCGCTCGCGCGGAGCACGCGTCGCGGCGGGCCGCGCCTGCTCGTCGGTCCGCGCACGGTGCTCCCGGGCATCGTGATCGCCCTGACGACCGTCCTCGCCGTCCTGGCCCAGCTCCGCCGGTCGCTCGGCGCCGTGGGGGGTCCGGAGCGCGTCGCGCAGACCTACGACACGCCGTACCACCTCAACAGCGTCCGCATGATCCTCGAGAACGGCGACGCCTCCTCGCTCCACATGACGCTCACGGTCCCCGGACGACCCTCGGCGTTCTACCCCGCCGTGTGGCACGGTGCGACGGCGCTCGTCGCCCAGATCAGCGGGGGCAGCGTCCCGTCTGCGGCGAACTGGGTCACGCTCGTGGCCTGCACGGTGGTCTGGCCCGCAGGCATGCTGCTCCTCGCCAGGGCCCTGTTCGGGCCCCGCGTCCTCTTCCTCGCCCTCGCGGCACCGGCCGCCTTCGCGCTCACGCAGTTCCCGAACAGGCTGTTCTCGTTCGGTCTCCTGTACCCCAACGTGTACTCCTACGCGCTGCTGCCCGCTGCGCTCGGGCTCGTCGTGGTGGGCGCGTTCCTCACGCACGGTCGAGGCAGGATCCCGGCGCTCGCCGGGGCGGCGGTCGGCGCCCTCGGGATCGGGCTCGCGCAGCCGAACGGCACGTTCGCCCTCCTGTACGTCTCGGCTCCCGTGCTGGTGCTCGCCCTCGTCCGGGCGACGGCCCGGTCGCGCCGACGCGGACGCCCCTGGTGGAAGGCGCTGCTCCCGTGGCCGGTCGCCGCGGCCGTGGTCGCGTGCGGATTCGGCCTGGTCATGACGCTCCCGCTGCTCTCGGGATTCGTCGGCAAGGCCAACTGGGCGGTGACGAACACGCCGGTGGGCGCGCTCCGCGAGGCAGCCACGCTCACCGCGATGCACCCCGCGATCACCCCGAACTTCCCGGCCTCGGAGAACCTCGCCGGGGGAGTCCCGAACTGGCCCGTCGCGGTCCTCGTCGTGATCGGCGGCCTCCTCGCGCTCCTCGTCCGGCGCTGGCGCTGGCTCCCGTTCTCCTACGCCATCGTCGTCGGGCTGTGGTTGCTGGTCCGTGGGGTCGACGTCCCGCTGCGCGGGGCCCTCACCGGCTTCTGGTACGCGGACCCGCAGCGCATCGCGGCGCTGCTGCCCCTCGTGGCGGTTCCGCTCGTCGTCGTCGGCCTCGCGGCGCCGGTCGGCGCGCTGCTCAGGGCGGTCGGGTCGCAGCGCTCCGCCGGGGTGCGCCGGACGCTCCCCGTCGCGGCCGCCGCGGTCCTCGCTCTCGCGATCGTGCTCGTCCTCCCGCGGTCGGAGCACTTCCGTTCGTCCTTCGCCTACGTCGCGCACGCCTATCGGGCGGACCCCGTCTCGGTCGGTTCGGACGGGCTCCTCGACGCCAACGAGAGCGAGTTCATGGACGAGGTCGAGTCGATCGTCCCTCCTGGTGTGGCGATCGCGGGCGACCCGTGGGACGGGAGCGCGCTTGCTTGGGCGATCGCCGACCGGCCGGTCATCTACCCGCACATGGGCATCGTGAAGGACACCGCGCGAGCGCTGATCGCGACGTCCCTGGTCGATGCCAGGACCGACCCCGCGGTGTGCGAGGCCGTGCACGAGCTGAACGTCGGCTACGTGCTCGACATGGGGCAGCGTCTCAACGGCGAGGTCACCGTCGGCTACCCCGGGCTCCTCGGGCTGGAGGAGGCGGGCGTGGCCCGCGTGGTCGCCGAGGAGGGGCCGGCTCGCCTCCTCGAGATCACCGCCTGCTGACGTACGTCGACCGGTCCGTGAAGGTCTTGTGCTGACCTCATCAGGCTGCGTCCGCTGGTCGGAGCCCTACCGGCCAACGGCTAGGCTGGGGCGGTTGTCCTTCGAGAACGAGGAGTATGTGTGGACGCGGATCTTGTCGTCGTGGGTTCGGGCTTCTTCGGCCTGACCGTCGCTGAGCGGATCGCCGAGGAGTACGGCCGCAAGGTGCTCGTCATCGACCGCCGCCCGCACATCGGGGGGAACGCCTACAGCGAGGCCGAGCAGTCGACCGGCATCGAGGTCCACCGCTACGGGGCGCACCTGTTCCACACGTCCAACGAGCGGGTCTGGGAGTACGTGAACCGCTTCACGGCGTTCACGAGCTACGTCCACCGCGTCTACACGACGCACCGGGGCGAGGTCTTCCCGATGCCGATCAACCTCGGCACGATCAACCAGTTCTTCCGCTCGGCCCACGGCCCGGACGCCGCGCGTGCCCTGGTCAAGGAGCTCTCTGCCGAGCTGGGTGGGAAGAAGCCCGAGAACCTGGACGAGCAGGGCGTCTCGCTCATCGGCCGGCCGCTCTACGAGGCGTTCATCCGCGACTACACCGCGAAGCAGTGGCAGACGGACCCGCGCGACCTCCCGGCGTCGATCATCTCGCGCCTGCCCGTGCGGTACACGTACGACAACCGCTACTTCAACGACACGCACGAGGGCCTGCCCGTCGACGGCTACACGGCCTGGATCGAGCGCATGGCGGACCACAAGAACATCGAGGTCCGCCTCGGCGTCGACTTCTTCGACGAGTCGCAGCCCGTGAGCAAGGGCAACGTCGTCGGCAACGTCCCCGTCGTCTACACGGGCCCGGTGGACCGGTACTTCGACTACGCCGAGGGTGACCTCTCGTGGCGCACGCTCGACTTCGAGGAGGAGGTGCTCCCGGTCGGCGACTTCCAGGGCACCCCGGTCATGAACTACGCGGACGCCGACGTGCCGTACACGCGGATCCACGAGTTCCGCCACTTCCACCCCGAGCGGGAGTACCCGGCGGACAAGACCGTCATCATGCGCGAGTTCTCCCGCTTCGCGGAGAAGTCCGACGAGCCGTACTACCCCGTCAACACGGCGGCCGACCGCCAGCGGCTCCTCGCGTACCGCGATCTCGCGGCCGGGGAGAAGGACGTGCTCTTCGGCGGTCGCCTCGGGACCTACAAGTACCTCGACATGCACATGGCCATCGGGGCGGCACTGTCCATGGTGGACAACAAGCTCGCGCCGCACTTCGGGGCCGGCGCTGGGATCGAGAGCGGGGGCGTCGACGCGTGACCCACGACGCCGCACCCGTGCGGCGTCATGACGGCGAGAGCTCGTGGCCGGTCGTGCAAGAGCTCGCGCTCCATGACGACCATGCCCCGGGAACGAGTCTCCACGCTCTGGGGGACGTGACGGCCGTCGCGGACGGTTGGGAGGTCGCCCCCGGCGGGAGCGCCTCGTTCCTCACCTACTTCAACGGGTTCCCGGCCTCGTACTGGAGCAGGTGGACACCCCACGCGCAGGTGCGTCTCGAGGTCGATCTCTCGTCGGACGAGGCACGCGTCCAGGTGCACGCGAGCGACGCGCTCGGTACGCCGCGCCGGCTGGGTGACGCCGCGACACCGGAGGACGGTGCTGTCGTCCGTACCCTCCGGCTCACCGGTCTCGGTGACGGCGGATGGTTCTGGTTCGACGTCGAGAACGTCGGCGCAGCGCCGCTCGTCGTCCGCGGGGCGCGTTGGCGCGTGCCCCCGGCCGCACGGCCGTCGGCCCCCGTCTCGGTCGCGATCACGACGTTCGACCGCGTGGAGGACTGCCTCCGCGTGCTCGGTCAGATCGGCCGTGACCAGCGGCTCCGGGACCGTCTGCGCCGCGTCGTCGTCGTCGACCAGGGCACCCGCCCGGTCGCCAGCAGTCCTCGGTTCGCCGAGGTCGCGGCGGAGCTCGGGGACCTCCTCCGCGTCGTGCGGCAGGCCAACCTCGGAGGCTCGGGCGGGTTCGCCCGGGGACTGACGGAGGCCCGTGCGGACGGCGCGGAGCGGGTCGTCCTCCTCGACGACGACGTCGCCCTGCCGACGGGCACCCTCTCGCGCATGATCGCCCTGTCCGACCACGCGGACCGGCCTCTGCTGGTCGGTGGCCAGATGCTCGACATGTCGCACCCGACCGTCCTCCACGCCTTCACCGAGACCGTCGACCGGCGGACCGTCATGCCCGCTCTGGACGTGGGTGGGCGGCGCCGCCACGACTTCGCCGCGCAGCCGCTCGCGACGACGGCGTGGATGCACCGCCGCGGCCGTGCCGAGTACAACGGCTGGTGGGCGTGCCTGATCCCTGGTGACGCGGTCGACCGCGTCGGGCTCCCGCTGCCGTTCTTCATCAAGTGGGACGACACGGAGATGGCGCTCCGCGCGGGCAGCGCGGGCGTCCCGACCGTCACGCTCCCCGGCGCGGGGATCTGGCACGTCGCGTGGGGGGAGAAGGACGACCTCGTCGGCTGGCAGGCGTACTTCTACGAGCGCAACCGGTTGGTCACCGCCCTGCTCCACTACGGGCGGACCACGTGGAGGTCGGCGCTCCTGTACTCGGTGGCGGTCGACCTCAAGCACGCGCTCGCGATGCAGTACTCGGCCCTGGACCTGAGGGTGGCTGCGGCGGAGGCGGTGCTCGCGGGTCCCCGCGACCTCGCGACGTCGCTCCCGACGGCGCTGGGTGCGGTCCGCTCGCGCGCCAAGGCCTACGCCGACGCGCGGTACGACCTCCCGCCGTCCCCGCAGGGCTCTGCCGCCCCGCGGGACGGTTCCGTGGCCACGGGCGCGGCGGGGACCCTCCTGGCCCTGCTCCGGGGAACGCTGCGACGCCCGCGTGCTTCCGGGGGGTCGCGGACGGTGTACCTTACGCATGCGCAGGCAACCTGGCGGGTGCTCGCGACGCTGGACGACGCCGTCGTCGAGAACGCCGACGGGACGGCCGCTGCGCGGCTCCGACGGGACGCGGGGACCCGACGCGAGCTGCTCGGTCGGTCCCTGCGCGCCCGGGTCAGGCTCCTGCGCCGTCATGGCGCACTGAGCCGGGCCTACCGGTCGGGTCTGGCACGACTCGCCAGCACCGACTCCTGGAACGACATCTTCGAGAACGCGAAGGACTGAGACGTGGCGACCGTCGGCAGCGCCGGCATCGAACCGACCGAACCCGGTATCGGGCACGGTCTGCTCGATGTGGCCAAGAACCGTTTCCTCCTGCACCTGCTGGTGAAGAAGGAGCTGCGCGTCCGCTACCAGGCGTCGATGCTCGGCATCCTGTGGTCCTACGTGAAGCCGGCGGTCCAGTTCGTCGTCTTCTACCTGGCGCTGGGCGTCTTCCTCGAGCTGAACAAGGGAACCGAGGACTACGCCGTCTACCTCTTCTCCGGCGTGGTGGTGATCAACCTCTTCGGGGAGGCGTTCGGCAACGCGACACGCTCGATCGTCGGCAACGGCGCGCTGGTGCGCAAGATCTACCTGCCGAGGCAGCTCTTCCCGCTCGCCTCGCTCCAGGTCGCGTTCGTGCACTTCCTGCCCCAGCTGCTCGTGCTCGTGGTCGGCACGCTCGTCGCAGGGTGGAGACCCAACCTGGCCCAGCTCGCCGGGGGAATCCTCGCGATCTTCATCGTCTGCACGCTCGCGTTCGGCCTCGGACTCCTCTTCGGCGCCGTCAACGTGATGTTCCGGGACGCCGAGAACTTCGTGGACCTGATCATCATGGTCGCCACGTGGCTCTCCCCGGTGCTCTACACGTGGGACCGGGTGGCGAACGCCCTCTCCGACGTCCCGTGGCTCTTCACGCTCTACCAGCTGAACCCCCTGACCGCGGCGGTGGAGCTGTTCCACTGGTGCTTCTGGTACCCCGCGACCTCGGGCAGCTCCGCGCTGCCCCCCAACATGATCGCCTTCGGGTTCGCCGGTCTCGCCGTCTCGTTGTTGATCCTCGCCTTCGGAGACTTCGTCTTCCGTCGGCTCGAGGGCCGATTCGCACAGGAGCTCTGATGACGTCCAGCATCGAGATCGCCGGGGTCGGCAAGGACTTCCGGCTGAACCACAGCCGTTCCCTCAAGGACATGGTCGTGTCGAAGGTCCGCAAGAAGGACCGTCACGAGACCTTCCAGGCCCTCGACGACGTCTCGGTCCAGGTCCAGCAGGGCGAGAGCGTCGCCCTGCTGGGGCTCAACGGGTCCGGGAAGTCGACCCTCCTCAAGCTCATCTCCGGGGTCATGCGCCCCGACCGCGGCTCGATCCGCGTCCGGGGGCGGCTCGCCGGCCTGATCGAGGTCGGCGCCGGGTTCCACCCCGACCTGACGGGTCGCGAGAACGTCTTCCTCAACGGGGCGATCCTGGGCATGGACGAGGCGACGATCCACCGCCGCTTCGACGAGATCGTCGCGTTCTCCGAGATCGAGAAGTTCATCGACACCGAGGTGAAGTTCTACTCCTCGGGGATGTTCCTGCGGCTGGCCTTCTCCGTGTGCGTCTACACGGAGCCCGAGGTGTTCCTCGTCGACGAGATCCTCGCCGTCGGCGACGAGCCCTTCCAGCAGAAGTGCCTCGCGCGCATCCGGGAGATCCAGGACGAGGGTCGCACCCTCGTCATCGTCAGCCACGACCTGGACATGGTGCAGAAGATCTGCGAGCGGGGGGTCGTGCTCGAGCGGGGCCACGTCGTGTACGACGGGGAGTCCGCCGGCGCGGTCCAGCAGCTCCGACGCTGACCGGGCTCCGGAGACGACCAGCCCTGCTGGCACGGCCGTTCCCGGCTTCCGGCGACGTCGAAAGGCCCCGGTGACCACCTCCTCGAGGAGATGGTCACCGGGGCCTTCCCCTGCGGTCCGCGGTCAGTCGCCGGCGGAGTAGAGACGCTCCCAGCTCTCGCGGCTCGTCAGTCGCGGCAGCGCGTCGCGCCACGCGTCGCGGGCGGCGGCCCCCTGGCGGCGGAGCCGCCACAGCGCAGCGCTCGCGTCGCGCGAGAGCTGCCGGGCGGCCTTGGAGTCGTAGGTACGGACGCGGAACGCGTCCTGCGAGGCGTCGGTCACGACGACCTGACGGAACATCGCCGTGTGCCACCACTGGGAGTCCCCGGCGGTGATGTTCGCCGCACCCCGCGTGTGCCCGAGCGCCTGGAAGGCGAGCCGCTTCGCCAGCACGAGCGAGGGGAGGCTCGGGGTGCCCTCGAGCTTGACCGTCGGCACGGCGTCGAGCCCCGCGTCGGCCAGGTCCTCGGGCGTCCGACGGATCGTGTCGGGGTACTCCTTGCGCAGGGCGAGGACGTCCTTGAGCGCCTGCTCACCACCGTCCGCGAGCACCGAAGGACCGGCGAGGAAGTCGTCGATCGCCTTGATGAGCGTCGCCGTCATCCCGTACTGGTGCCCGGCGATGTACCGCGCGAACTGCTTCGCGAGCGTCTTGGTGACGTCGGCGGGCACGGCGTCCGAGTGCAGGGCGGCGGTGATCAGCGAGTTGCGGTGGGAGAAGTACCGCGACCAGTCGTCCCAGTCCTTCAGCGAGAAGTCCGCGTGCCAGACGCCGGCACCGGGCAGAGTCGTCGTGGGGATCCCGTGCTGCCGCGCGCGCACCCCGTACTCGATGTCGTCCCACTGGAAGAACATCGGCAGGGGGAAGCCGATCTCCCGCACGACCTCCGCGGGGATGAGGCACGACCACCAGGCGTTGTAGCCCGCGTCCATCCACTTGCGCGGCAGACGCTGGAGGAGGTTCACGTCGTGCGACTTCTCGTCGACGGGCAGCCCCGCCCGCAGGGCGGGGAGGTTCACGGTCTCGGCGTTCGTGTGCAGCCTCGTGGGCTGGTACAGGTAGAGCATCTGACCGCCGACGATCATGGGACGGATCGCGTGGTTCGCGAAGGCGGTCATGCGGAGCACGGTCTCGGGCTCGAGCACGATGTCGTCGTCCATGAAGAGGACGTTCGCGTGCTCCTCGGACTTCTTGCCGGTGATCTCGAACAGCCCCCGGGTGAACCCGCCCGCGCCTCCGAGGTTGCGCTGCTCGATGACCTGCAGACGGTCGCCGAAGCGGGAGCGGACGTCGCCGAACCCCGGCTGGTCCGTGACGCGTGACGTGCCCTGGTCCACGACGTAGACGGTCTCGACGACCTTGAGCACCTCGGGGTCGCGGGAGAGGGAGTCGAGCGTCGCGAGGCAGTCGGCGGGGCGGTTGTACGTGCAGATGACCACCGAGGTCGGCCGGTCCTGAGCGGGCGAGCCCGCGATCACGCGCACGTCGGAGAGGGTGAGCGAGCCGTCACCGGCCTGCGCCTCGAGCCAGAGGTAGCCACCGTCGAGGTACTTGTCGAGCGGGACGTCGAAGACGACGTCGGTCGGCGTGTCGAACGCGACCTCGCGCACCTCCACCGGTCGTGAGGTCGGCGCCGTGCCGTTGGCCACGACCGAGACGAGTCCGTGCCCGGTGACGGTCAGGGAGATCTGCAACGACCGCGCGGTCGTCCAGCGCTGGAGGTACGCCGCCGGGATGCGGCCGAAGTACGTCTCCGTCGTGAGCCGGCCGTGGGGCGGGAGCGTGGCGCTCGTCCTCGACAGCTCGGCGTCGCCGTGCGCCGTCTTCACGTACAGTCCCACGGCTGCGTCGGTCGCTGGACCGAAGTGGACCCGCTGGATCGTGTTCCCCTGCGCCTCCTGCGGCGAGCCCGCGGACGAGTTGGACGTCGTGGCAGAAGGTGATGTCATCGGCATTCTCCGGGTCTTCGTGGTGTCGTGGCGCGGCGCGATCGCAGAGCGTCGGCCCTCGGTCGTGCACGGTGCCCCTCCCGAGATCGGTGGGGCGGCTGCACGGAGTCAGGTCAGGAAGCGACGACCTCGCTCGAGGCTAGCGCCGAAGGGACCTCGGTCGCACGTCCGCCAGCCCTCCGCCGCCGTGACTGGACCGCCAGCAGGACGCTCTGGCCCACGACGACGAGCGCGCCGAGCCCGACGAGCGCCCATCCGCTCCGGACACCGGGAACGGCGAAGTCGAGCGTGACCTCGGACGTTCCCTCGGGCACGTCCACCGTCAGGAGCCCTGCGTCCGTCGTGCCGACCTCGACCTCCCGTCCGTCGACCGTGGCGGTGTAGCCGGGCCAGGCGAGGCGCGCGAAGGTGAGCGTCCCTTCGCCCTCGACCTCCACGACCTCCGTGTAGTCCGTGGCCTCCGAGGTCACGACGCGCAGACCGTCGGAGACGCCCGAGACGCGCCCCGGCAGCTCGATGGGCTCGGTCCTGGTCCAGACCTCGCGGACGTCGTCCGACTCCGCGACGGCCCAGCCGGCGGGGGGCCCGTCGTCGATCGCGTCCTCGAACGCCGCACGCTGCAGCACGAGCGTCTCGAGGCGGAGCGTGTCGGCGAGGTCGCCCGAGGTGCCGTCGACGGGCTCCCAGAGTCGCTCGTAGGACTCCTCGCACACGTTGCCCTTGTAGTCCATGCAGAGCGCTTCGCTGAAGGCCTTGAACCCGATGCCCGTGTAGCGCACGACGCTCTCGTGGTCCGTGACGACGTGGAGGTTCCCGAACATGATGCGCGCCGACTCGACGGCGTCCTTGCCCGCCGAGCCCTGCTGGGCGAGCTGGAGGTAGGTGCCCTCGTAGGGCTCGGCCGCCTCGCGGATCGTCGAGACCGAGGTCGGGGGGTAGATCGCGTCGTCGATGGCTCCGGGGAACACCGACGTCTGGAAGAACGTCACGACGAGGGTCCCCGCGACGAGGGTCGAGGCGAAGACGCGGTCTCCGTACCGGCGGTACGTCCACAGGGCGGCGGTGATCAGCCCGGCGACCATGACGAGGCTGAGCGTGTGGCGGAACGCCTGGTTCGGGGTGACGGAGAAGGCGATGTAGGTGCCGAAGACGATGATCGCGCCGGTGAGGACGGCGCGCAGGCGGACGTGCTCGCGCGCGAGCCCCGCCGTCAGCGCGACCGCGAGGATGCCCAGGAGCCCGAGGTAGGTGTACTCGATCACCCGGATGGGCCACCGGAACAGCCAGAAGTTCGACGGACCGAGCGTCATCGCCGCGTAGACACCGGTGAACACCACGATGCTCAGCGAGCCCTTGAGGTTCCGCGTCAGCGCGCGCCAGCGGATCCAGGGCAGGAGCGGGAGGAAGAACCACGCGAGGTACACGGAGGGCAGCGACTCGAGGAGCGCGCCTCCCCAGTTCGTGACGGACGGCAGGTACGACGGCGTGCTCGCGCCCGAGAGGTCGCCGAGGTCGGGGACCATGAACGTGTCGTTGCTGATCATCGCCAGCTCCTGGCGGAGCGTCACCTCCTGGGTCCCGAGGAGGGGCCCGAAGACCAGCCAGGCGCACAGGCCCACGGCGGCGCCCGTGACCACGAGGTGGACGAGCTCGCGGACCCGGCGACCCACGCCGAGCTCGACGGCGAGCGCGGCCAGCACGATGATCAGGCCGAGCGCGGCGTAGGGGTTCCCGGAGGTCATGGCGAGGAACCCGAAGACGAAGGTGGGCCACGGGGCTCCGCCGCGGCTCACCTGTCGGTGGGCGGCCCACCAGAAGAAGGTCACCCAGACGAGTGCCGTCAGGCCCGCCGGCCAGCCCGCGGCCTCGTAGAAGAGCGTGAACCCCGTGACGGGCATCGCGGTGGCCATGGCGAACGAGGGCCAGGCTCCCGCGCCGTACGACCGGAAGAGGAGGTACGCGGCGACGGAGAGCAGCGCGAGCAGCTGGATCATCACGAACGCGGACGCGTGGGAGAGGTCGTCGAAGAACGAGACCACGACGTAGTCGACCAGGGAGACGGGGTTCCACTGGTTGTACGCGGCCTCCGCCGCGTAGTTGCCGCCCATCCAGCCGGAGGGCTCCATCTGGGGCCACGTCCCGTTGCGCAGCTGCGTGCCGAAGTGGTGCCACAGCGGGACGAACGACTCGGGCGCGTCGCCGACGTAGTAGAAGAGCGTGCCGCGCCAGGCGGCCACGAGGCCGAGCAGGACGGTCACCACGGGCGTCAGGACAGCCGGCAGCCACCGGGACCGTACGGTCTCGGTGGAGGTCGAAGAACGCATGGACGAGTGATTCCCCCAAGATCGGCGGGTCCGGCGGCAGGATGACCTGCGGCTGTACGGGCGCTCGATGGTATCGCGCGTCGCCGCACCGGCGTGAACGCGGCAGGACGGCGGCTAGCATGGCACGGTTCGGGCGGCACCAGGCCGCCTCGCGCCGGGAGAGGAAGAGGATGGCAGACCGCCGACCGCGGCTCAGTTTGATCGTGCCGGCCTACAACGAGCAGGAGAGCGCCGGCGAGATCGTGGACTTCTACCGCGAGATCGCGCGGGAGCACCCGTCGCTGGAGATCGAGCTCGTCCTCGTGGACGACGGGTCGGACGACGGGACCGCGGAGTCGGTCCGCGCGCACCTCACCCCGCAGGACCCGGCCGTGGTCGTGTCGCTCTCGCGCAACTTCGGGTCCCACGCGGCGATCACCGCGGGCCTCTCGGTGTGCACCGGTGACGCAGCCCTCACCCTGAGCGCCGACCGGCAGGAGCCGTTGTCGGCCGTCGCCGCCTTCGTGGCCGAGTGGCAGAGCGGGGCCGACGTGGTCTGGGGCCTGCGTTCCGTGCGCGCCACCCGCAAGGGCGCCTCGGAGACCTTCGCGACGACGTTCTCGCGCGTGTTCAACCGCGCGTCGACCGTGCCCACCTACCCGCAGGAGGGGCCGTCGCAGATCCTCGTGACCCGCCAGGTCATCGAGGTCCTGGAGCGCATGCCGGAGAACAACCGGAACGTGCTGGCCATGGTCGCGTGGTCCGGCTTCGAGCAGCGCCGGATCTTCTTCGAGCAGCTGCCGCGCCCGCACGGTGTGAGCAAGTGGACGTCGTCGAAGAAGATCAAGCTCGTCGTGGACTCGTTCGTCGAGTTCTCCTCCGCCCCGATCCGGTGGGTCACGCTCGCGGGGCTCGGCCTCGGGGCGCTGGGCGGCGTCCTGCTGCTGCTCGCGCTCGTCCTGGCGATCGTCCCGGGCGCGAGCGCCGGGCTGTCGCTCGTGTGCGGCCTCGTGCTCGTCGTCGGCGGCGTCAACCTCTTCGGGCTGGGCGTGGTCGGCGAGTACGTGTGGCGTGCGGGGGACGACGCGCGGCGTCGTCCCGTCTACGTCGCGCGGGACACGTGGCGCACCACGCCGTCCGAGCGACGTCCTGGTCACGACACGGAGGTGTGAAGGTTCCAGCCGGTGCCGACCGCCACCCCGGGGTCGACGACGCCCCCGGGGCGTACCGGGTAGCGGACGAGCGTGCCGTTCGCCGCGCCGGCCGAGCGCGCGTACAGCGCGGCGCCGCCGGCTCCGTTGGCGCTCACGATCATGTCGAAGGGTGCCCAGCCGCGGTTGACGACGGTCGCGCTGACGATCGTGCCGTCCCTCCTCGCCGGGTACATGACGAGCGCCCCGTCGGTGCGCCGCCTGCCGAGGAGATCGGGCACACCGTCGGACGTGAGGTCCCCGATCCCGACGATCGCGTCGAGGCTGTGCCATCCCGCGTCGACGGTGCGGGGAGGCGAGAGCGCGCCCCCGCCGGCACCCGCGTAGAACTGCAGGGCACCGGTCGTCGCGTTGCGCCCGTAGACGTCCGGGACGCCGTCGCCGGTGACGTCGCTCGGCAGGACGATCTGGTCGACCGTGTGCCAGCCGGTGCCGACCGCGCGACGTGAGCGAGCAACGCCCGTGCGATCCAGCTCGTAGAGCCACAGCACGCCGGTGGCGGCCTCCCGCGCGTACAGGTCGGGGACGCCGTCCCGGGTGACGTCGCCGGGGGAGCCGATCCAGTCGTGCATGCCCCACCCCGTGCCGACGACGCGCGGCGCCGAGAAGCTCCCGTCGGCACGCCCGGCGTAGAACGAGAGCGTGCCGCGCGTCCCGTCGCGCCCGAAGGCGTCCGGGATCCCGTCGCCCGTGACGTCGCGCATGACCCCGCCGGCGGTCTGGGTGGCCCGCGCCGTGCTCCACCAGGTGGAGCGCAGCCCGGTCGCCGAACGGAACGCGTCGCCGCTCACGGTCGCGCTCCCCGCAGAGCCGTCGACACGCAGGAGCGAGATGCGCCCGCCCCACTCGCCGCGGCCGTCCCGCCCGAGCACCGTGAGGCGCTGCGGCTGGCCCACCGCCGGGTACGCCGCCGCGACCCGGGAGGCGGCGACGGACTGCGTCCAGCGATGGGCACCGTTCGGCACGAGCCCGTCGTAGGGATCGGGCTTCGCGACGAGGTAGGGCTGGCTGCCCGCCGCGCTCCAGCCGCCGTTCGACGAGCTGAACTGCGTGAACGCGTAGGAGAAGGCCCCGCCCGTGATGAGCACCTGGTTCGCCGTCTCGGCGACCGCCGCCGTCGTCGACGTCGCCTCGTACGACCTGACCAGCCGACCGTCGAGAGCGTAGAGCGCGACCCCGGGGTACACCTGGCACGCGGTGGTGTCGCACGTGTGGGTCGACCCGGTCGCGAAGTGCCGTTGGTGCGAGGCGTACGTGCGTGCCGCGACGGCCTGAGCGCGCAGCGCGGCGGGCGGCCAGGACGAGGGCATCTCGGCGGGGAGCACCGAGGGCACGTACTGCTCCATGCGGACCGCGTTGAACGTGACGACCCCCGAGGCTCCCGACGTGAGGAGACCGAGCCCGCCCCGGTACTCGCGACGCTGGAAGTCGGGCTGGACGAGCCGGAGTCGGCCGGACGACGAGAGGAAGGTCGCCGAGGACCCCGGGACGACGCTGTACCGGTGCCACACCGGAGCGCTCGTGTCGACGAAGTCGAGCAGGAGGGACGTGGGGCCCCGGAAGAGCCTCCAGCTGACGATCCGGTTCCCGGCCGAGGTGGTCGGCAGGGGGAGCGTCCCACCCTGCCAGCGCAGGGCGAGCCCGGGGGCGGCGTCGACGGCGAGCTCGTTCGATCGTCCGGTCGTGAGCCGGACGGTGATGTCGGTGTCGGGCTGACCGGTGATCGAGGTGCCGGGGTAGTAGAAGGCGAGGATCTGGTTGGTTGTCAGCCCGGCCACCGCCGCGCCGTGCGCGCCCCACTGGGACAGTCCTCTGCCGTGCCCGTACCCGTGCCCGACGAACGTGAAGGTCCCCCCGGGCTCGACCGGGTAGGACTCCTCGGCCTGTGCGGGTGCGGGCAGGAAGACCAGCGAGGCGACGAGCACGAGGCCGAGCGCCGCCCCCCTGCGCCCCCCGCTCCGTGAGTACGAGCCGCTCCGCATGTGCTTCTCCCGTCCGTGGCCGGTGCCATCCCCGGCGTTGTTAGACTGCGACGGACCTAGGAGGAACATGACACGGAACGTCGCACTCGGCCAGCCCACCGTCGGAGAGGAGGAGCTGGCGGCAGTCGCAGACGTCTTCGCCTCAGGGTGGCTCTCGGGAGCCGGTCCCGCCTGTGTCGCCCTCGAGAGCGACTTCGCCGCGGTGGCCGGCGTGGATCACGTCCTCGCGACGTCGAACTGCGGTTCCGCGCTCCACCTGGCGCTCCTGGCGCTCGGCTCCGGGCCGGGGGACGAGGTGATCGTCGGCGACTACACGTTCCCCGCGACGGGCCACTCGGTCATGTGGACCGGTGCCCGCCCGGTGTTCGCGGACGTCCGGCCCGACATCTGGTCGCTCGACCCCGCGGCCGTCGAGGCCGCGATCACGCCGCGTACCGTGGGTATCGTCGCGGTCGACGTCTTCGGCCAGCCCGCCGACTACGACGAGCTCCGCGCGATCGCCGACAAGCACGGCCTGTGGCTCCTCGAGGACGCCGCGTGCGCCGCCGGGGCCACCTACAAGGGTCGGCCGGCGGGCAGCCTGGCCGACGCCGCGGCGTTCAGCTTCCACGGGCGCAAGGGCATCACGGCCGGCGAGGGCGGGGCGCTGGTCAGCGCGCGCAAGGACCTCGTCGACCACGCGCGCAAGCTGCACACGTACGGCATCTCGCCGGCCATCGTGCGCGACGCCTCCGCCGAGCTCCCCGTGCCGAGCTTCGACGAGCTCGGGTACAACTACCGTCTCTCGGACGTGGCCGCCGCGATCATGCGGGTCCAGGTCAAGCGGCTCCCCACCCTCGTCGAGAACCGCGCCAAGGCCGCCGCCGGCTACGCGCAGCTCCTCGGCGACGTGGAGCAGCTCACGCTGCCGGTCGAGCTCGCGGACCGCACCCACCCCTGGCAGTCGTACGTCCTCACCCTCGCTCCGGAGCTCGACCGCGGCGCCGTGGCGATCGCGCTGCGTGCCCAGGGCGTCGGCTGCAACTTCGGTACCTACGCCAGCCACGTCCAGCCGTTGTACGGTGACACGGCGCCCTGCCCGGTGTCGGCCGACCTGTTCGCCCGTCATGTCGCGATCCCGATGCACGCGAACCTGACCGAGGACGACGTCGAGTACGTCGCGACCGTGGTCCGGGACGTCGTGTCGAGCGCGGCCGTCCGCCGCTGAGCACCCAGTCACAAGCCGCAACCTCGAGGAGCAGTTCCAGCATGCCTGAATCACGTACCGCGTTCGTCACGGGCGGCGCCGGCTTCATCGGCCTCCACGTCGTCCGACAGCTCTTGGAGAAGGGCTACTCGGTCCGGATCTTCGACAACATGTTCCGAGGTGACCGTGACGCCGTGGCGCAGCTCGCCTCGGAGGGCGCGGTCGAGCTCATCGACCAGGACATCCGCTATGGCGGCGCCGTGCACGCCGCCATGAAGGGCGCCACCCACGTGGTCCACCTCGCGGCCGTCTCGATCAACAAGAGCCAGGCGGACCCGTACGAGTCGATGGAGATCAACACCATCGGCGAGCACAACGTGTTCGCGGCCGCCGCGGACCACGGGGTGGAGCGCCTCGTCTTCGCGTCGAGCGCCTCCGTGTACGGAGACCCCAAGAAGCTGCCGATGCACGAGGACGACGAGCTGTCGCCCCTCACGCCCTACTGCATCTCCAAGCGGACCGGCGAGGACCTGCTCGGCTACTACCAGCGCCGCAGCGGCCTGTCGTGGATCGCCCTGCGCTTCTTCAACGTGTACGGCCCGGGCCAGAAGACCACGGCGTACTACACGTCGGTGATCAACCACTTCGTCAACCGCATCCGCAACGGCGAGCCGCCGGTGATCGACGGCAAGGGCGAGCAGTCGATGGACTTCATCCACGTCCACGACATCGCTCGCTCGGTCGTCCTCGCGATGGAGTCGGAGCAGGCGAACGTCCCCGTCAACGTGGGGACGGGCATCGACACCACGATCGCGGACCTCGCCCGGATCCTCATCGACGCGGTGGGCGCGGACGTCGAGCCGATCTTCAACCCGCGTGACGTCCTGGTCAGCCGCCGTGCTGCCGACGTGACGCGCGCGAAGGAGGTGCTCGGGTTCGAGCCGACCATCTCCGTCGAGGACGGCATGGCGGAGCTCATCCGCGTCGGCGGCTGATGCCTCCGCGCGAACCGGGGCGCCTCCCGGCGAACCAGTACCACGAGCTGGCGTGGGTCGTCGGGGACCCCCGGGTCGGTGAGGGCACCTGGATCGGGGCGTTCACCGTGATCGACGGCTCGGGCGGCCTGACGATCGGCGCGGGCTGCGACATCTCTTCCGGCGTCCAGATCTACACGCACTCGTCCGCACGGCGCTGCATCAGCGGCCGGCGCTACGAGCAGGTGGACCGGGCGCCCGTCACCATCGGGGACCGCGTGTTCATCGGCGCGGGCGCGGTGGTGAACATGGGCGTGACGATCGGAGACGAAGCAGTGATCGGTGCGGGCGCCGTGGTGACACGGGACGTGCCGGCCCGGACGGTGGTCGCGGGGGTCCCGGCGCGGGTCGTCGCGGACGTCGCGTTCGCCGAGGACGGGACGCCGACGTTCGACGCGCGCGCCGCGTCCGCGGACTCGGACACCTGACACGACGGGGCCCTGCAGGCGAACCTGCAGGGCCCCGTCGTCTGGCGCGGGCCGGGCGTCAGACGGTGACGCCGGCGCGCGCCGAGGTGCTCAGCGCGCGGGACACGATGCGGTGGGACGGCAGGATCGAGGCCCGCTCCTCCTCGGCGTCCACGCGGCCCTCGACGAGGTCGACGAAGCGGTTCAGCTGCGTGACGAGCGGCTCGGCGCCGACGATCTCCGGGACCTCCATCTCGGTCGCCTGGCGGAAGCCCGGCCCGCCGTCGCGCGCCTCCTCGATGGTCGTGTGCCGGTAGGCGGTGACCCCGCGACGCAGCAGGTCGACCTCGATCATCCGGTCGAGCTCCTGGATCACCAGCGTCCGGACCTTGCGCTGGCCGATCCGGCTCGCCGACACCGTCGCGATGCCGCCCGACTCGAACCGCATGGACGTCTCGATGACGTCCTCGGCCCCGGGTGCCGAGGACGGGTTGTAGTGCCCCACCTCGACCGCGAGAGCGGTGGGGTCGGCGTTGCCGAAGAACCGGCTCACGAGGTCGACGTCGTGGACGAGCAGGTCCCACGCCACGCCGGTCCGGATACGGGGGGCGTAGGGGGAGTGCCGCTCGGCGCGGATGAGGTAGGGCTGCTCCACCATGGACAGCGCGACCATGACCGCTGCGTTGTAGCGCTCGAGGAGGCCGCACATCACGGGCACGTCGGCGCGCCGGGACGCGTCGAGGATCTCCTCCGTCTGCTCCAGCGACGGACAGACGGGCTTCTCGACGAGGAGGGGCAGGCCGGCCTCGATCACGTCCTTGGCGATCGTGTAGTGGTGCTCGGTCGAGGCGGCGACCACGACGGCGTCGACGCCGTCGAGCGCGTCCAGGTCGGCCGCCCAGCGCGCACCGTGGCGGTCCGCCACGGCGCGGCCCGCCTGCTCGCTCGGGTCGACGACGAGCGCGAGCTCGGCAGCCGGCGACCCGGCGATCACCCGTGCGTGGTTCTGTCCCATCGAGCCGGCGCCGACGAGTGCGATGCGTGGAGTTGCCATCTGGCCTGGACCTTCCGTTGTGCGGTGGCGACCGCCGCGACGTCCCCGGCGGTCCGTGGGGCGGGGAGGGAAGCGGCTCGACGACCCGGGCCACGCGCGGCGGACGGCCCTCCGAGGCCGTCGTGGCGCGCGCTCCCCCCTGTCTCGGGGGACCCCGGGAGCATACGAACGGCCTACCTTCCACGGTGACTGTGCGACCACGGACGACCACGAGCGCCCGACCGCGGTTCGTCCGTGACCTCGCCGAGACCCTGGTTAGAATCGGCGGGTCAGTTGTCGTCGCCCCATCCTAGTCACGTCATCGTGCGCGTGGCCGCCCGTCGCCGGGCGAGCGGGCCGACTCGTGAGCCGCCGCGTAGCGCACCGTGCGCCGCCGAGAAGGAGCCCAGTGGTCCGGGAACCCGCCACGCCGTCGTCGTCCGTCGCGCTCGGAGGTCGAGACCCGTCCGGATGGGCGAGCCGGCCCCGGAGCCGTAGGCGGCCTCGGACCGGAGGGGGAGCCGCGTGAGCGACGAGACAGGACGCGCTGTGACGGGAGCGCCCGCCGAGGCCGACGAGACGTCCCCCGTCCCCGCCCCGGCGAAGGGGCGGCGAGAGCTGCTCCTCAACGTCGCGCGCTACCTGCTGCTGGCGGTCGTCGTCGTCGCGGCGCTGGCCTATCTCTGGACCAACTGGGACGAGGTCGCGCCACGGCTCGCCGAGATCTCGCCGTGGACGCTCGCCCTGTCGCTGGTGGCCGTCGTCGTCGGGATCGGGTGCGCGACGATGAGCTGGCAGGTGCTCGTCGACGACCTGGGCAAGCCGATCGGCGCGGGTCGCGGCGCGCAGGTCTTCCTCGTCGGTCAGCTCGGCAAGTACCTTCCCGGGTCGGTGTGGGCCTACGTCCTGCAGCTCGAGCTGGGGCGCAAGGCGGGCCTCGCTCGGGCGCGGGTGTTCGCCGCCACGGTGTTCTCGATCGCGGTGGCCATCGTCGCGGCGCTCCTGGCGGGTGCCCTGGCCGTGCCGGAGATCGTCGAGGACCGACCGGACCTCTCGTGGCTGTACTGGTTCTACCTCGCGCTGCCCGTCGCGCTCGTGTGCCTCCACCCGCGGATCCTCACCGCCGCGGCACGGTTCGGCTTCAAGGTGCTCCGCCGTCCGCGGCCGGACCACCCGGTCTCCTACCGCACCGTCCTGACGTCGCTCGGCTGGGCGCTCGCGTCCTACCTGAGCAACGGCGCCCACCTGTGGCTGCTGGCGCGGAGCGGCGCCGCGGACCTCGGGTTCCGGGCCTGGCTCCTGTGCGCGGGGGCGATGGCGATCGCCATGCTGGCCGGGCTCGTCGCGTTCGTCCTGCCGTCCGGTGCCGGAGTCCGGGAGGTCGTCATCGTCGCCGCGCTGTCACCGTTCGTCGGCGTCCCCGCCGCGGTGGCGTACGCGACGGTCTCGCGACTCCTCTTCACCGTCGCCGACCTCGCCACGGCCGGCGGCGCCGCGCTGCTCGCCGTGTGGGCCAAGCGGAGACTCGGCCACTATCACGGTGACCCGGGCATCGACTGAGACTTCCTCCTACACTGGCCGGGGGCCGCGTCGAGGAAGTCGGGCCCCCGGCGCGAGGAGGGGGTACAGCGATGTCACGAGCTCGACTGAATCGGTGGGTCGTTCGCACGGCGGTCGCGGCGATGGTCGCGACCACGGCCGTCGGCGTCGTGCCGGCGGCCGTGGGTGCACCTCCAGGGGTGGTACCGGCGGCACCACCCGCAGTCTCCGCCGACGGCCTCGCGCACCCCGACGCCCCCGCCCAGAGCCCGGACACGGACATCGCGGAGATCCCGCTCGAGGGCGAGGCGGTCGTCCCGCAGGAGGCTGCCGGGGTCGTCCCCACGGACCTGGGTGCCGCGGCGGCGCTCGACGACGAGCCCCTCCTCGACACCGTGGACGCGCGGCAGGTCGACGTCGACGGAGCCGACCTCGTCGGAGTCACCTGGGTGGGCCCGGGACCCGACCGCGTCGAGGTGCGTTCGCAGTCGACCGCCGGGCGGTGGAGCGACTGGACGGTGCTCGAGGGCGAGCAGGACCCGGACGGCCAGGGCGGAGGGACCGACCCCTGGTGGACCGGCGGCAGCGCCTCGGTGGAGGTTCGCGCGTGGCGGGACGGCGCGTCCGTGGCCGAGGAGCTCTCGGTCGCGGCGATCAGCACGGCGGTGACGACGGCGGACCGGGACCTCGCGTCGCAGGCTCCCAGCGCCGGGGTGGCCTCGGGCGGCCGCGGCAGCAGCGTCGGCTCGTCGGCGCCGTCGGCCCTCGCGTTCGCGCCCGCTCCCGCGATGCCCACGGTGATCACGCGGGCGCAGTGGGGGGCCGATCCCGCGCTGATGACCTGGACCCCCCAGTACGCCAACTCGACCCTCGCCGCGGTGCTCCACCACACCGCCGGCTCGAACACGTACACGCCCGCGCAGTCCCCGGGGATCGTCCGCGGCATCTACGCCTACCACGCGGTCTCGCGCGGGTGGGGGGACATCGGCTACAACGTGCTCGTCGACCAGTACGGTCAGATCTTCGAGGGGCGTGCCGGTGCGCTCTCCCTCCCGGTGACCGCCGCGCACGCCGGAGGGTTCAACACGGGGACCTTCGGCGTGTCGATGATGGGCGAGTACTCCTCGGTGGCCCCGTCGGCGTCGATGCGCGAGTCCGTGGCGCGGATCATCGCGTGGAAGCTCGGGGGTTCGTACCACTTCGGCGCCTGGGAGATCGAGCGCTACACGACACCCGGCCACTCGACCTCGAAGTTCTCCCCAGGGCAGGTGGTGCAGATCTACCGGATCCTGGCCCACCGCGACGTCGCGTACACGTCGTGCCCGGGGAACGCGGGGTACTCCATCCTGCCCTGGCTGCGGAACCGGGTGACCGAGCTCACCGCGTCCGCGCGCACACAGATCTGGAGCAACTGGAACCGGCTCGGGGGGTTCGGCGGCGCGTGGGGCGCGGTGCACCAGGTCGAGACCGACGTCTCCGGCGGTTCCGCCGCGTACTTCTCCGCCGGCTACACGGTGACCTACCAGCCGTCGGTGGGTGTCCACCAGATCTCGCCGCGGATCCGGCCGGGCTGGCTCGCGGGCGGCGGGCTCGGTGCGGCGGGGTTCCCGACGACGTTCGAGTTCGCCGTGGGGGACGGGCGGGGACGAGCCCAGGAGTTCCGAGGTGCCGGGTCGGTGATCTACAGCCCGACGACGGGGTCGCGGTGGATCTCCGGCGCGCTGCGCAGCGAGTGGTGGCGCACCGGCGGGGCCACCGGCTCGCTCGGCTACCCGACGCGGTCCCAGGGCCCGGTCGGTGACGGGAGGGGGCTCTTCCTCGAGTTCGAGAAGTCGGGGTCGATCGTGTGGACGCCGACCACGGGCGCCAGGTCGATCTTCGGCCCGACCCGCAGCTACTGGTGGAGCCGGGGCGGAGCGTCGGGCGGTCTGGGGTATCCGAAGACCAACCAGGTGGCGACGAACGACGGCCGGGGTACCGAGATGGACTTCGAGAAGGGCGTCACCGTCGTCTGGAGCCAGTCGACCGGAGCACACTCGATCTGGACGACGATCCGCGACAAGTGGCGTCAGGCCGGCGGTGCCGCTGCGGTCGGGCTGCCGGACGCCGAGCCGGCGAACTTCCGTACCCGTGCCGGCGGGTACAGCTCCTTCTCGACGGGCTCGCTGATCGTGTGGAGCTCGAGCACCGGAGCACGTCTGATGCCCCGAGCCTTCAAGGACGCGTGGCGCGCCCGGAACGCCGAGCGTGGCTACCTGGGTCTTCCGGTGTCAGATCCGCAGGTCTCAGGATCCACCACCACCCAGCGGTTCGAGGGCGGGACCTTGGTCCTCTCCGGCGGGGTGATCACCGGCTGAGCCCCCGGACCCGCGAGCCACGTCCGCGCCGGGCCGTAGACTCTCGTCGGCGTCGCCGGTCGGCGGGCGCCTCGAGGCGGAGAAGGGTGTCGGTCGTGCCGCACGTCGTGGTGGTCGGAAGCGGGATCGTCGGGCTCGCGTCAGCCCGTGCGCTGGCACAGCAGGGGCACGACGTCACGGTCGTCGAGAAGGAGGAGCGGCTCGCCGCGCACCAGACGGGCCGCAACTCCGGTGTGATCCACTCCGGGCTCTACTACAAGCCGGGGAGCCACAAGGCGCTCATGAGCCGGGCGGGTGTCCGGTCGATGACCGCGTACGCCGCGAGCCGAGGCGTCGCCCACGAGATCTGCGGCAAGCTCGTCGTGGCGACCCGCGAGTCCGAGATGCCCGCGCTCCGGGCCCTCGCGGAGCGTGCCCAGCAGAACGAGGTGCCTAGCCGGTTGGTCTCCGCCGCCGAGGCGCTCGAGCACGAGCCGCACGTCGCGGCTGTCGAGGCGCTGCGCGTCGACTCGACGGGCATCATCGACTACCCGGGCGTGTGCGCCGCTCTCGCCGAGGACATCACCGACGCCGGCGGGCAGATCGTCCTGGGCGCGCGGTTCGAGCGTGCCCGCACGACGACCGACGGCGTCGAGGTGCTGACGTCGCAGGGGAAGATCTCCGCGGACTGGCTCGTGAACTGCGCGGGTCTCCAGTCGGACGTGGTCGCGCAGCGTTCGGGACTCGTCCCCGAGGCGAGGATCGTCCCGTTCCGCGGCGAGTACTTCGAGCTCGTCCCGGGGCGGGAGGGCCTCGTCAAGGGGCTCATCTACCCCGTCCCGGACCCTGCGCTGCCGTTCCTGGGCGTCCACCTCACGAAGATGATCAACGGGTCGGTGCACGCCGGCCCGAACGCCGTGTTCGCCTTCGCGCGCGAGGGCTACCGCTGGCGCGACGTGAACGTGCGCGAGACGGCGAGCGCGCTGGCGTGGCCCGGGCTGTGGCGACTCGCGGCCCGGTTCGGCACGACCGGGGCCGGCGAGGTCGTGAGGTCTGCCTCCCGACGCGTCTTCGCCCGCTCGCTCGCCCGTCTCGTCCCGGACATCGGCGTCGACGACATCACCCCGTCCCCCGCCGGCGTGCGGGCGCAGGCCCTGCGCCGCGACGGGACGATGGTCGACGACTTCCTGATCCAGCGGGCGCAGAACCAGGTGCACGTGCTCAACGCGCCGTCACCGGCGGCGACGTGCGCCCTGGAGATCGCGGACCACATCGCTCGTCAGGTGACGCAGAGCGCCTGACCGGACTTCACGGGGTCCCGCCCGCGCGTAGACGCTCCGGGACGTGGGTGACGCCCTCGCCGTCGACGAGCCGCCGCGTCCGGTCGGGCGAGGCGGCGAGCGCGTCGCCCGCGGCAGCGGACAGGAGCACCACGGACCCTCCGGCGGACCACGTCCCGAGGGTCGCCAGGAGCACGTCCGTCGCCTGGTCGCCGCGTGCCTCCGGCCCCGGGGACTCGAGGAGGACGCGCCCGCCGGCGCCGGAGCGGACCAGCTCGGCGTGCTGCAGGAGCGTCCCGGCCGCCGTCTCCACGGCGGGCGCCCGCAGATCGACGGCAGGTACCCAGGCGAGCTGGTCGCCGTACGTCATGACGGCCGACGCGGCGTCGATCGCGCCCGGCGGGAGGTCGCCGTCGAAGCGCCGCGCCAGCGCGGGCAGGGCGACTGCCACCAGCTCGGCGCGGGTGCCGGCCCAGCGGTCGGGGCGGGTCGTCACGACGACGTCCGGTCGCGTGGTGCCGTCACCCGGCGTAGCGTCGTCATCGGTGGGCGCGACCGTCGCTCCGACGCGCCATGCGGCGAGCGCCCAGACGACCGTGCGCCAATGCGTGGGAAGGTCGAGAACGACCCGCGTGCCGGGGCCCGCATCGAATTCTTCGACGAGAAGGTTGGTCGTCTTGTTGACCCAGTTCTCGAGCACCGCGCCGGAGAGCTCGACACGTTCGCCGTCGTCGCCGTACCACGTGAGCCGGGGGCGGCCCGGCTCCCGCGTGAGGAGACGCAGCAGGTCAGCGACGTGCGTGGGGCGGTCGTCGCGCGGGGCCGGGGGATGGGGAGCGGTCACCATGGACACCACCCTAGAGTGCTGATATCGCGTCCCGACATGTCGGGATTTCACCCCTCGCCTCCTCGTCGCTATCACATTTCGGCTTGACGCCCGCGGACGACACGCGTGTAATTTCTTCAATGCAGTTTCCGGCGGGGTTCTCGCCACGAGGCCCGGCGAACGGCATGAAGGGGCGCACGATGTGGAACATGCTGGACGGGACGGGAGGGGTCTTCCCCTCCGACGCTGAACGAGAGGTGGAGCGCGTGGCACCGGTGCTGCCGCTCTTCGGCGAGCCGGTCGACGACACGCTCATGGGATGGCAGGAGCGGGCGCTCTGCGCCCAGACGGACCCGGAGGCCTTCTTCCCGGAGAAGGGTGGGTCCACGCGCGAGGCCAAGAAGGTCTGCACGGGCTGCGAGGTCCGCGCGGAGTGCCTCGAGTACGCGCTCGAGAACGACGAGCGGTTCGGCATCTGGGGCGGCCTCTCGGAGCGAGAGCGCCGCAAGCTCAAGCGCCGCGTCGTCTGACGACGAGCGCACCTCGGGGCGGTCCGTCGTCCGCGTCGCCGGGCCGCCCGGTGACGGGGCCACGGCGCCCCGCCACACCGGGGCGCGCAAATGCCGCGTCCGGAGCCCTGTCCGTCGCATGATCGACGGGACATGACTTCCTCCGACCTCACCACGTCCGCGCGCAGCGCCCGCCCCGGCGACCTCACGCCGGGGGCGGCGGCGCGTGCCGCCGCCGTGCCGGGCGTCGTCGCGGCACCCGAGATCCTCGCCGCCGTCACCGGGGCGCTCCCGGTCGTCACGACGGTGACCGCCGTCGTCGTCACGCGCGGCAGCACACCGTTCCTCGCCCAGACCCTCGCGGCGGTGCGGGCGCAGACGACGAGCCCGCACACGGTCGTCGTCGTGGACGCCGCCTCCGGTGACGCGAGCCGCGAGCACCAAGGTCTGCAGCTGGGCGACGCGCGTTTCCTGGCCGCGCCCCGCGCCCGGTCGTTCGGCGACGCGGTCGACGCCGCGCTCGCGAACGTCGATCCGGGCACGTGGCTCTGGCTCCTCCACGACGACTCGGCGCCCGCACCCGACGCTCTCGCGGAGCTCCTGCGCGCGGTCGAGCACTCGACCGCCGTGGCGGTGGCAGGTCCCAAGCAGGAGCGGTGGGTCACCGGCGCCGGGGCGGAGCCTGCACCGCCGTTCGCCTCGGGCTCGGCGAGCCGCCTCGTCGAGGTGGGCGTCACGACGACGCCCCTGGGGCGGCGCATGACGGGGATCGACGACGACGAGATCGACCAGGGCCAGCACGACGCGCGCGACGACGTGCTCGCCGTCGGGCTCGCGGGCGCTCTGGTGCGCCGCACGGTGTGGCAGGAGCTCGGCGGGACCGACCCGGAGTACGGGTCGTTCGGCGACGGTCTCGACCTGTGCCGCCGGGCGCGCCTCGCCGGGCACCGGGTGATCGTGGTGCCGTCCGCCGTCGTGCGGCACGCGCAGGCGTCGCTCCTCGGGCTGCGGGACCGGCGGCGCGGGTCGACCACGCTCCCCGCGCCGGACCCCGGCTCGTCGTCCGCCGCGCGGCGCCGGTCCCAGCTCCACGCACGGCTCGTCGGGGTCGCGGCGCCGTGGCTGCCGTTCGTCGCGCTCGCGATGGTTCTCGGTGCGCCCTTCCACGCCGCCTACCGGTTGCTCGTCAAGCAGCCCGGGCACGCGCGCGACGAGCTGCTCGCGCCGCTGTGGGCGCTCGTGCGCGTGGGGCCGGTGTGGCGCGCGCGGCGGGCCGCGCGGCGCACGCGCCGGCTCCCGCGCCGCGCGCTGCGCCCGCTGCGCGGCACGTGGCGCGAGGTCCTCGCCGAGCGCCGGGACCGTCGTCTGGCCCGTGCGGAGCAGCGGCGCACCGCGTGGGCTCCTACCGACATCGAGCGGCGCGAGCTGAGGGCCCTCGCCCTGCGGCGCAGGGCGGGGCTCGTCGCGACGGCCGTGGTCCTCGCGGCCTACACGGCCGTCGTGTTCGGTCCGCTCGCGGGGGCGCTGCTCGCCGGCGGGCGCCTCGTCGGCGGGTCGCTGCTCCCGGCGACGGGCACGCTCGGGGACGTCTGGCGTGCCGCGACGACCGGGTGGGTCACGACGGGCCTCGGGGCGCCCGCGCCCGCCGACCCCTACGTCACGGCTCTCGTGCCCGCGTCGATGCTGGCGGGCGGGGCGACGCAGACCGCGGTGAACCTGCTGGTGCCGGCGTGCTTCGTCGCCGCAGGGCTGGGTGCCTGGTTCGCCGCGGGCGCCGTCGTGCGCTCGGTCCCGGCGCGCGCCTGGGCCACGCTCGTGTGGGTGGCCGCGCCCGCTCTGCTCACCGCCGTCGGCGCGGGCCGGGTGGGCGCCGTGCTGGTGCACGCCACGCTGCCGTGGCTCGCGCTCGCGGTGGTCCGCGCGCTCGGGCTGCAGCGCGTCGACCTGGTCGCCCCGCCGACGCCGGGGGCCCCCCGGCCGGACCCACGGCCCGAGCCGGGATCGCTCGCCGCCGCGGCGACGGCCGGCCTGCTCTTCGCCGTCGTCGTCGCCGGCTCTCCCGTGCTCCTCCCGGTGGGAGCCCTCGTGCTCGTGGTGGTCGCGCTCGGGGTCCGCAGGCACCGGCGCTACCTCGCCCTGGTGCCCGTCCCCGCCGTCGTGCTGTTCGCGCCGTTCCTCGTCCACGTGGCGCGGACGGCGGGCGACGGCGGCTGGCGCCTCCTGCTCGCCGACCCCGGTGCCCCCGTCGCGGCCGTGCCCGCCGCGCCGTGGCAGCAGCTCCTCGGCCTGCCGACGACGCCGTCCGCCTGGTTCGGGCTCGACGGCTCGGGGGCGGTGGACCTCCTCGCGCGCTGGGCGCCGTTCGCGGCGGGGGCGACGGTCGTGGTGCTCGCCGTCGTGGCCGTGCTCCGCGGGCGGCGCCTGGCCGTCGGGGCGTGGTTCGTCGCGGCGGTCGGTCTCGCGACCGCTCTCCTCGCCGGTTCGACGGTCGTCGCGGCCGGGGCGTCTCCGGACGCTCCGGTGACGGGCTGGCCCGGGGCCGGCGTCTCGCTGGCGCTGCTCGCGCTCCTCGGCGCCGCGCTCGTCGGCGTCCCACGCCTCCCCGGCAGCAGCGCGCCCGCCTGGCGGACCGGCGCGGTCGTCGCGCTGGGCCTGGTCGTGACGCTGCTCCCCCTGGGGACGGCGGCGTCGTGGACCGCGGGCGTGCTCGACCGGGACGACGCACGGGTGGGCGACGTCGTCGCGACGACCGAGCCCGTCGTCCCCCCGGTGGGCCGTCAGATGCAGTCCTCCCCGCGCCAGGCCCGCGTCCTCAGCCTCGAGCTCGGTCGGGGCGGCGTGGTCGAGTACGCGGCCCTCCGCTCCGACGGGCCGCAGGCGGTGGACTCCTCGGTCGTCGTGCACGCCTGGCAGGCCGCGGACCCGGGCGCGACCGAGGGTGAGCTGCCCGGGCTCGTCGCCGAGCTCGTGTCCGGGACGTCCACCGACGTCGCCGACGGGCTCGGGCGCCTCGGCGTCGGCGCCGTCCTGCTCCCGGCCACGGCGGAGGCTGACCAGGCGCGTGCGGAGCTCGTGGCGCGGCTCGACACGGTGCCCGGGCTCGAACGGATGACGGAGGGGCAGGCAGGGCTGGTCTGGCGGGTGGCGCCCGAGGGACCCGAGCCCTCCTACGCGCGGGTCGAGTCCGCCGCGGGCGCGCAGGCGCTCGACGCCGACCGCCAGGCGCTGCGACCGGTCGACACGACCGTCGCGGCCGGGACCGAGGACCGCGTCGTCGTGCTCGCGGAGAACGCGTCGTCCGGGTGGCGGGCGACGCTCGACGGCCGGCCCCTCGCGGCGGTCGACCCGGCGACGACCGGAGGGCTCCAGGCGTTCTCCGTCGGTGCCGCCGGCGGGCACCTCGAGGTGTTCCACGCGGCGGACCACAGGTCGGGCTGGATGACGGTGGCAGGGGTGACCCTGCTCGTGTTCGTGCTGCTCGCGGTGCCGGTGCGGCGCCGTCGGGCGGGGGTGAGGTAGCGCGGTGGCGACGGAGAACGAGACGGGTCCCGCCCGGGCGGGTCAGGGCGAGCGGGTGGACCAGGGCGAGAAGGACGCCACGGCGGCCGGCACGCCCCGCGGCAGGGGTCGCGGGATCGTGCGGCGCGTCACGACGACGGGCGCGGGCCTGGTCGGGATGCTCGCGGTGGGCGCGGTGGCCGCGTTCGGGAGCACCGGCGCGACGCTCCTGCCGCCTGCGCCCGTTCCCGCCGACCAGGTCCAGCAGGTGGCCGTCGAGCCGGGCCCGGAGGTCACGGTCTGCCCGGGCCCCGCACGGCTCACCGACCCGGAGACGGTCGGCGACGCGCAGTTCGGCCCGGCGCCGGTGGGTACGACGAGCAGCCTGCGCGCCGTGCTCGAGGGCGGCGGGTCCGCCGAGCTCGGCGCGTTCGACGGGGCCACCCCCCAGGGGATCGACCGCGCGCAGGACGCCGACGCCACCGTCGCCACGATCGAGGACCCGGCGGACGGCGCGGTCCTGGCGGTGCGGCCCGAGCCGGGCGACGCGCCACGGGTCGCCGCGTCGGTCGGTTCCGTGACGACCGCCGGAGACCTGCGTGGGCTCGCCGCCGCGAGCTGCTCGCGGCCGGGCATCAGCCAGTGGCTCGTGGGCGGGAGCACCCAGATCGGCAGCAGCACCCAGCTCGTGCTCCAGAACCCGGGCCTCACACCGGCGGTCGTCCAGGTGGACGTGTGGGGCCAGGGCGGCGCGGCCGTGCTCTCGGGGGGCGGGCAGCAGCTCGTCGGGCCGGGCGAGGAGGTCGTGACGCTCGTCGAGGCCGCGGCCCCCGAGCAGCGCCGCCTCGTCGTGCACGTCGCGGCGTCCGGCGGGCTCGTCTCGGCCTACCTCCAGCACTCCGTGCTCGACGGGCTCGTCCCGCTGGGGGTCGACTACGTCGTCCCGGGTGCGGAGCCCGCCCAGGACCTGGCGCTCGCGGGTGTCGCGAGCGTCGGTGAGGCCGTCGACGACCCGCACGCCCCGCAGCTGCGCCTCCTCGCCCCCGGCGGCGAGGCGGGGACCGCGCGCGTCACCGTCCACGGCGAGGACGGGACGGTGCCGCTGCGCGGGGTGGAGGACGTCGCCCTCACGCCCGGGGTTGTGACCGACGTCTCGCTCGGCGGCCTCCCGGCCGGCTCGTACGCCGTGTCCGTGCACGCGGACGTCCCCGTCGTCGCCGGCGCGTCGGTCGACCGACGCGGCGCGGCGGACCCCGACCTGCTCCACGAGGAGCGCCAGTACGACCGCGCGTGGGTCGCCGCGCGGGCGCTGGCCCCCGCGGCCGCCGGGGACGCCCCCGTCGACGAGGACGGCGCGCGTGCCGGTCAGGTCGCGCTCGTCCCCGGGACGTCGTCCTCGCTGACGCTCGCCGCGGTCCCGACGGGTGCGGAGGAGGGCGGCGACGACGCGGCCGGACGCCTCGAGCTCCGCGTGCGCGCCTACGACGAGGACGGCGCCGAGGCCGGGGCGACGACCGTGACGCTCGCCGGCGGCACGGCGCAGACGCTCGACCCGTCCACGCTGCGGGCCGAGGGCTCGGAGGCGGTGGTCGCGGCCGTGACGGTCGACGTCGTCGGGACGCGCGGGGACCTGGACGCGGTCTGGTCGGTCACGGCGAGCGCCGGTCCGCCGAGCGGTGACGACGGCGACGAGGCGCCGAGCCTGCTGTCGGTGCTGCTGCCCGTCGTCGACGCGCCCGCGCCCGGCGAGGTCGCCGTCCGCGCGTCGGACACCGCCGGCCTCGGCTGACCGGCGCCGCCCTCAGCGGTCGCCCGTGTACCGGGGGTCGATCTCCTCGGGCGTGCGGGCCAGCAGGTGCGCGACCTGCTCGACGAGCACGTCCCGGACGAGGTCCTCGAGGTCCTCGGCGTCGAACGCACGGGCCTCGACCGGACGCCGGTAGACGACGATGCGAGCGGGCTGCCCGGACTCCGCGGGGAAGCACCGGCCGAGCGGTACGCCGCCGTCCTCCCAGGGGGCGGGGTCCGAGGGCGGGACGTCCTCGACCGCGAACTCCGTCCCGCGCAGCTGCTTGGCCCACGAGCGCTCGACCCGCTCGACGACGTCGACGACGACGTCGTCGAACTTCTCCGCCCGCGTCCGGCTCGCCGGCGCGGTGGGCGGCAGGAGCGGTCCGCGGATCCCGCGGCCGCGGCGGTCCCGACGTCGCGGCACCGGGCCCTGGCCGCTCAGGCCCGGGGCACGGGGAGGGATGACGAGCTCGTCGAACGAGACCGGGGGAGGGGTGGCGGCACCGCGCCGCGACCAGCGGTCGCGGGCCCGGCGCCCCTTGCCGGCAGGTTCGGGTCGCGAGCCGGGGGACGGAGTGTTGCCACGCACACCGACGACTCTAGCCCGCAGGGACCCGGCGCAGCGCGCCACCCGGGGGCGGCGCGGGCACCGGGACGGCGTGTGCCGTCTCCGCGACACGCCCGGAGGGCGTAAGGTCAGCGCGTGAGATCCGTCAGGCAGTGCTCGCGCACGGCGTGCGTCCGTGCCGCCGTCGCGACCCTCACCTACGTCTACGCCGACTCCACGGCGGTCCTGGGCCCGCTCGCGCACCTCGCCGAGCCGCACAGCTACGACCTGTGCGCCGAGCACGCGGAGCGGCTCACCGCGCCGCGCGGCTGGGAGGTCGTGCGCCTGTCGCCGCAGTTCGTCGAGACCGGCCCGAGCGACGACGACCTGTCGGCGCTCGCGGACGCGGTGCGGGAAGCGGGCAAGGTCCGGACGGAGCCCGAGCCGCCGGACGTCACCGAGGTGGGGCGTCGCGGGCACCTGCGCGTGCTGCGCGCCGAGGGCGACTGACCCCTCAGACCCGGAGCGTGCGCACGAAGGCGTCGACCTCGTCGACGCGGGGGAGCGCACCGGCCTCGAGCGCGGCCCGCAGCGACGGGGCCGCGGCGTCCTTCGCGGAGAACGACGGGACGAGCGCGCGCCCGTCGGGCCCGGACGTCGGCCAGGCGATCGCGAGGTCGGGGTCGGTCGGGTCCACGCCGTGCTCGCGCTCGGGTGCGTACCCGCTCGAGCACAGGTAGACGACGGTCGCCCCGTCCTCGAGCGCCATGAACGCGTGCCCCACGCCCTCCGGGAGGAAGACGGCGCGGCGCTCGTGCACGTCGAGCGTCACCGCGTCCCACCGCCCGAACGTCGGCGAGCCGACACGCAGGTCGACGACGACGTCGAGCACGGACCCCGCCACGCACGTCACGTACTTCGCCTGACCCGGCGGGACGTCGGCGTAGTGCACGCCGCGGACCACCCCGGCGGCCGACACGGAGGCGTTCGCCTGCGCCAGGTCGAGGTCGCGACCGGTCGCCTCGCGCAGGGCCGACGCGGTGAACCACTCGAGGAAGACCCCCCGCTCGTCGAGGTGCTGGCGCGGCGTGAGCTCCCACGCGCCGGGGACGGTCAGCTCACGGGTGTCCATGCTGCTCCTCGGTAGGGTGCGTGCGGAGGTGGTCGCGGTGCGATGGACGGTGACGGGTGCCGGTGGGATGCTCGGCACGGACCTCGTCGTCCTGCTGCGCTCGCGCGGCGAGGACGTCCGGGCGCTCGACCGTGCGGGCCTGGACGTCACTGACCCGGCGGCGGTCGACGCCACGGTGCGCGGGGCGGAGGTCGTCGTGAACGCCGCCGCGTACACCGCGGTGGACGCGGCGGAGGACGACGAGGCACGAGCGTTCGCCGTGAACGCGGTGGGGGCGCAGCACGTGGCCCGGGCCGCGGCCCGGCACGGGGCCCGGCTCGTCCACGTCTCGACGGACTACGTGTTCGACGGCGAGGCGAGCGGCACGGACGCGAGGCCCTACGCCGAGGACGCCGCGCTCGCTCCGCGCTCCGCGTACGGGCGCTCCAAGGCGGCCGGGGAGTGGGCGGTGCGGTCCGAGCATCCCGACGCCCTGGTCGTCCGCACCGCGTGGCTCTACGGCGCGCACGGCGCCTGCTTCCCCCGCACGATCGCCCGTCTCGCGCGCGAACGCGGGTCGGTCGACGTCGTCGACGACCAGGTCGGTCAGCCGACGTGGACCGTGGACCTCGCCGACCTCGTGGTGCGTCTCGTCGGCGCGGGAGCGCCCGGCGGTGCCTACCACGGGACGGCCCAGGGCCAGGCGTCGTGGTGGGAGCTCGCCCGGGAGGTGGTCGCGACCGTGGGCCTCGACCCGGAGAGCGTCCGGCCGACGTCGAGCGCGGCCTTCGCCCGTCCCGCGCCCCGTCCCGCGTGGTCCGTCCTGGGGCACGACGCGCTGCGCCGGCTCGGGGTCGAGCCGATCGGGGACTGGCGCGAGCGATGGGCCGCGGCGGCCTCGCGAGTCCTCGCCGGCGCCGAGGGTCCGGGCGCTCACTCGTCGAGCAGCGACAGCAGGTAGGTGCCGTACCGCGACGGCGCGAGCGCGGTCGCCCGCTCGCGCAGCTCCTCGTCCGAGAGGAACCCGCGTCGCCACGCGACCTCCTCCGGCGCCCCGATCTTCAGCCCCTGCCGGTTCTCGATCGTGCGGACGAAGTCGCTCGCGTCGAGCAGCGAGTCGACCGTCCCGGTGTCGAGCCAGGCCGTACCGCGGGGCAGGACCTCGACCTGGAGCCGCCCCTCGCGCAGGTAGTGCAGGTTGACGTCGGTGATCTCGTACTCCCCGCGCGCCGACGGCCGGAGCGAGCGCGCGACGTCGACGACGTCGGCCGAGTAGAAGTAGAGGCCGGGGACCGCGTAGCTGCTCCGGGGGCGGGCCGGCTTCTCCTCGATGCTCAGCGCGCGCCCGGACCCGTCGAACTCGACCACGCCGTACGCCGTGGGGTCGGCGACGCGGTAGGCGAAGACGGCACCGCCGTCGATCCCGGCGAAGCGCTGGAGCCGGTCGCCGAGCCCCGGCCCGTAGAAGATGTTGTCGCCCAGGACGAGCGCCGCCGAGTCGCCGTCGAGGAACTCGGCCCCGAGCACGAAGGCCTGGGCGAGGCCGTTCGGCTCGGCCTGCACGGCGTAGGAGATCGAGACGCCGAGCTGCGACCCGTCCCCCAGCAGCCGGTGGAACGCCGACGCGTCGTGCGGGGTCGTGATGACCAGCACCTCGCGGATCCCGGCGAGCAGGAGCGTCGAGAGCGGGTAGTAGACCATCGGCTTGTCGTACACGGGCAGCAGCTGTTTGCTCACCCCGAGCGTGATCGGGTGCAGACGCGTGCCCGCGCCACCTGCCAGGACGATCCCCTTCATCCCGGCAGGCTCTCACGAGCGGGAGGGCCGGGGGAGGGTGAAATGCCGTGCGACGCGCCGGTGCGCGCGGCCCCGTCGCTAGACTCGCGGGCGGCAGGGGAACGGGGCGAGGAGGTCGTCGGTGCGGGTGCTCGTGACCGGCGGGGCCGGCTTCATCGGGGCGAACTTCGTGCGACGCACGGTCGAGACGCGGCCCGACGTCGACGTCGTCGTGCTCGACGCCCTCACCTACGCGGGCGACGAGCGGTCGCTGGACCCCGTGCGCGACGACCGGCTCGTCGGGTCGGCGGACCTCGTCGTGCACTTCGCCGCCGAGTCGCACAACGACAACTCTCTCGCCGACCCGTCGCCGTTCGTCCGGACCAACGTCCTCGGGACGTTCACCCTCCTCGAGGCCGTGCGTCGGCACGACGTCCGGCTGCACCACGTCTCGACCGACGAGGTCTACGGGGACCTCGCGCTGGACGACCCGGGCCGGTTCACGGAGTCCACCCCGTACGACCCGTCCTCGCCCTACTCGTCGACCAAGGCGTCGAGCGACCTGCTCGTGCGCGCGTGGGTGCGCTCGTTCGGCGTGCGCGCGACGATCTCCAACTGCTCCAACAACTACGGCCCGTACCAGCACGTGGAGAAGTTCATCCCGCGGCAGATCACCAACCTTCTCGACGGAGGCCGACCCAAGGTGTACGGCGCGGGCCAGAACGTCCGGGACTGGATCCACGTGGACGACCACAACGACGCGGTGTGGGCGATCGTCGAGCGAGGTGCCGTCGGTCAGACGTACCTCGTCGGGGCGGACGGCGAGCGGTCCAACCTCGACGTCGTGGGCGACCTTCTCGAGATCTTCGGGCGCGACCGCGCCGACTACGACCTCGTCGCCGACCGCGCGGGGCACGACCTGCGCTACGCGATCGACGCCACGCGGTTGCGCACCGAGCTCGGCTGGGCGCCGCGCTACACGTCGTTCGCCGAGGGGATCGCCCGCACGGTCGACTGGTACCGCGACAACGAGGCGTGGTGGCGCCCCGCGAAGGCGCGCACCGAGGCGCGGTACGCGGCCGGCGGGCAGTGACGGCCGCGCCGCCGACCGGCGGCGGCCTCCGCGGGCGCCGATAGGCTGGGGCGCGTGACGACCGACCTCTCCCATCTCATCAAGGCGTACGACGTCCGCGGCACCGTCCCGGACCAGCTGAACCCGCAGGTGGCGAAGGCCATCGGTGCCGCGTTCGCCCGGGCGGTGGTCATGCCCGAGGCGCCCGTCGCGGCCGACGACGCGCCGGGCAGGGCGAGCGTCGTCGTCGGGCACGACATGCGCGACTCCGGGCCCGAGCTCGTGGACGCGTTCGCTGCGGGGCTCACGGAGGCCGGGGTCGACGTCGTGCGGATCGGGCTCTGCTCCACGGACGGGCTCTACCACGCGTCCGGCGCGCTGGGCGTGCCCGGCGCCATGTTCACGGCGAGCCACAACCCGGCCGTCTACAACGGGATCAAGCTGTGCCGTGCGGGGGCGCGCCCCGTGGGTCAGGACTCGGGTCTCGGGGAGGTGCGCCGGCTCGCGGAGGGCTTCCTCGACGGCGGCCTCCCGGCCGGCGCGGCCGACCCGGGGACGGTCACGGACCGTGACACGCTCGCGGACTACGCGGCGTTCCTGCGCTCGCTCGTCGACCTGTCCGGGGTCCGGCCGCTCAAGGTCGTGGTCGACGCCGGGAACGGGATGGGCGGCCACACCGTGCCGGCCGTCCTGGGGACGGGTGCCGGCCTGCCCGCGCTGCCGCTCGACGTCGTGCCGCTGTACTTCGAGCTCGACGGCACGTTCCCGAACCACGAGGCGAACCCGCTCGACCCGAAGAACCTCCTCGACCTGCAGGCCGCCGTCGTGGAGCACGACGCCGACCTCGGGCTCGCGTTCGACGGTGACGCCGACCGGTGCTTCGTCGTCGACGAGCACGGCGAACCGGTGTCGCCGTCCGCGATCACCGCGCTCGTGGGGCTGCGGGAGGTCGCGAAGGAGGTCGAGGCGGGGCGCACGCCGACCGTGATCCACAACCTCATCACCTCGCGCGCGGTGCCCGACTTCCTCGGTGCCGCGGGCGCGCGGACCGTGCGCACGCGCGTCGGGCACTCGTTCATCAAGGCGCAGATGGCCGACCACGACGCCGTCTTCGGCGGCGAGCACAGCGCGCACTACTACTTCCGCGACTTCTTCTTCGCGGACACGGGGATGCTCGCGGCGATGCACGTGCTCGCCGCGCTCGGGTCGCAGCCGCACCCGCTGTCGGCGCTCGGGGAGATGTACGAGCCCTACGTCGCCTCGGGCGAGATCAACTCGACCGTGGCCGACGTGCCGGCAGCCCGCGCGCGCGTGGTCGAGGCCTACGTGACGCAGCAGGGTGGCGGACCGGTCGAGGTCGACGAGCTCGACGGGCTGACCGTCTCGCACTGGGACTCCCACCCGCAGTGGTGGTTCAACCTCCGGGCTTCGAACACGGAGCCGCTGCTGCGGCTCAACGTCGAGGCGGCCGACGAGGACATCATGGAGAAGGTGCGCGACGACGTCCTGTCGCTCGTGCGCACGCACGACGACGAGGAGCGAGCATGAGCCTGCAGATCGACCCCTGGGTGCGCGAGGCGCTGCGGTGCCCCGTGACGGGCGCCCGGCTCGTCGAAGGCACCGGGCCGACCGGAGAGCCGGAGCTGCACTCGACCGACCCCGACCGCCCGCTCGCGTACCCCGTGCGGGACGGGATCCCGGTCCTGCTGGAGGACGACGCGCGCGAGCTCTGAGAGCCGCGCCGGTCCCGTGGACGGCCGAAGGCCGGCTCCCCGCTGGGGGAGCCGGCCTTCGTCGTCCGCGCGCCCGGGGCGCACGGACGCGGCTGCGGCGGACCGAGGACCGCAGCCCGCCCGTCGCGCGGCGTCAGACGCCCGCGGACTCCTTGAGGTCGTCGACGAACGTCGGGTTCGCCTCGAGCCACGCCTGGACGGCCTCGGCCTCGTCGGCGTACTCGTCGGAGTTGAACATCATGTTCTCGAGCGAGAAGAGCTGCTCGTCGGTGAGCGAGAAGGCGCCGAGCAGCTTGGTCAGCGTCGGGTAGCGCTCCTCGAAGTCGGACGAGCCCCACATGTGGATCTTCTCGGCCTCGCCGAGCGCACCCTCGGGGTCCTCGAGGTCGCGGACCGGGAACTCGTCGTAGGCCCAGTGCGGGCGCCACAGCGTGACGGCGATGTTCTCGCCGGCGTCGGTCGCGCCCTTGAGCTCCGCGAGCATCGCGGGGGTCGAAGAGATGGAGTAGTCCATGCCCTCGAGCCCGTAGGTCGGGACGACCTGGTCCTGGGTGATCTCGGTGAGCCCGGCACCGGCCTCGATCCCGACGAGCTTGTTGCCGTACTCGTCGGCCATGCCGGCGAGGTCCTCGAGCGACTGCGCGGGCGAGTCCTCGTTCACCGCGATGGTGAGCTTGGCGTCGTCGTACCAGTGGCCGAGGTCGGTGACCTCGTCGCCGTACTCCTTCTCGTACGAGGCGTGCGTGTAGGGCAGCCAGACGTCGAGCGTGACGTCGAAGTCGCCGCCGGCCAGGCCGGTGTAGATCACGCCGACGTCGGCGGTCTGGGACGAGACGTCGTAGCCCTCCTCCTCGAGGATCGCCGTCCACAGGTGGGAGACGGCGATGCCCTCGTCCCAGCCGGAGGGGATGCCGATGGAGATCGACGTCTCGTCCTCCCCGGTGGAGCCGCCGTCCGAGCCACCGGAACCGGAGTCGGAGGCGCAGGCGGTGAGGGCGAGGCCGAGGACGGCGGTCGCTGCGACGGCGGCGGAGCGGCGGACGGTGCGGCGGGTGGTGCGGGTGCGTGCGGGGGTCATGCTGTCCTTCCCTGGGTCCGGGCGGACCCGGTCGGTGTGCCCGACGCCGGGGGTGCGGCGGGCGGCTTCCCGGCGCTGGGGCCGGGCACGGTGCGGGACGCGTCTCAGACGCGCGCTGCGGCGAGGGCTCGCGAGACGGGCGCGCGGTCGCCGAGGGCCGAGGTCACGCGGTCGAGGAACATCGCGAGGATGACGACGGCGAGCCCGGCCTCGAAGCCGAGCGCGACGTTGACGCGCTGGAGCGCGGCGACGACGTCGTTG
>JAQSXO010000427.1 GCA_029256625.1 Cellulosimicrobium sp.
GACGAAGGTCGACCTCGCGCAGCTCGTCAGCAGCTCCGGCGCCCCCTACGACCTCGTCGCCGCGGGCGACCCGCGCACCTACGCCGACCTGGTCACGCGTACCGGCCTGCGGGAGGTCGCGCGGTACGCCGACGGCGTCGGGCTCGAGAAGAACGTCATGATCCCGCGCCGCGCCGACGGGACGCTCGGCGCGCCGACGGCCGTCATCCGCGACGCGCACCGCGCCGGGCTCGAGGTCCACGGGTGGACCTTCCGCGCGGAGAACCAGTTCCTGCCCGTCGAGTACCGCTCGAGCGCCGACCCGGCCGCGTACGGCGACCTCGCCGGCGAGGTCGGCGTCTTCCTCGACGCGGGCATGGACGGGTTCTTCACCGACCAGCCCGACCTCGGGGTCGCCGCCGTGCGCGACCGCTGACACCCGGCAGGTCCGTCCTTCGCCGCCCTTTCACACGTCCTCCTGCTGGTTCGGCGCACGCATCCACGCGTGACCCTCTACCCTCAGACCGTGCCAACGACCGCCCCCGCCTCGTCATCCCCGCGCTCGCGGCCCCGCGCGCCGCAGACGACGCACTCCCGGAAGGGCGGCGAGGACAAGCACTCCGGCGGCCCGCACCACGCGCGTGCACTGCGCTCGCACCGCGTCGCGCGGGCCGTCGGGCTCGTCCTCACCGGGGCCCTGGTCTTCGTCGCGGTGGGTGCCGGAGCCGTGTACCTCGACCTCAAGTCGAAGATCACCGTGAGCGACGTCTCGGGCCTCGTCGTCGGCGGGCCGACGGCAGAGCCGCCGAAGGACCCGTCGGACCCGTTCGCCGGCAAGTCGCTCAACATCCTCGTCATGGGCACGGACTACCGCGACGCCGAGAACGCCGCGATCGCCGGCGAGGAGGAGGGCATGCGGTCGGACACGACGTTCATCGTGCACGTGTCGGGCGACCGCACGCGCATGGAGGTCGTCTCCATCCCGCGCGACTCGCTCGTCGAGCTGCCGGCGTGCAACCTCCCCGACGGGTCGATGTCGGGCCCGCGGCGCAGCGCGATGTTCAACGAGGCGTTCCAGATCGGCTCGGGCGGCGTCGACGACATGACGTACGCCGCCGCGTGCACGATCACCGCGGTGCAGGAGCTCACCGGCGTCCCGATCACCAACCACGTCGTCGTCAAGATGACCGGCGTCATCGGCGTGGTCGACGCGATCAACGGCGTCACCATGTGCTTTCCGGAGCCCGTCAAGGAGAACCCGAGGTACGGCACGCTCGACCTGCCGGCCGGGGAGCACACGCTCAACGGCCATGAGGCGATCAGCTTCCTCCGGGCACGTCACGGCACCGGCATGGGACTCGAGATGGGGTCCGACCTCACGCGCATCGCGCGCCAGCAGGCGTTCATCGACTCGGCCGTGCGCGAGCTGCTGTCCCAGAACATCATCACCAACTCGCCCCAGCTCTACGGGGTCATCGAGGCGGTGCTCGGCTCGATCAGCGCGGACCCCACGATCGCGGACCCGACGGCGCTCGCCGGGCTCGCGTTCAGCCTCCGCGCCATCAAGCCCTCCGAGGTCGTCTTCACCCAGGTCCCCGTCGTCGAGGCGGCGAGCGACCGCAACCGTGTCGAGTGGACGTCGGAGGCCGACGCGATCTGGCAGCGGCTCATCGACGACGCGCCCCCGCCCGGCCACGAGCCCGTCACCGACCCGCGCGACGACGCGACGGCGCCCGCGGACGGTACGACCGACCCGGCGACCGGGGCGGACCCCGGGACGACCGACCCGGGGGCAGGGACGACCGACCCCGGGACGACCGACCCGGGAACGACGCCCGAGACCCCCGTCGAGGAGCTGCAGCCCGGCGTCTGCGGCTGAGGTCAGCTGCTGCCGGGTCGGTGGCCGTTCAGGGCCGCGGTGTCGTGGCCAGGCGGGCCAGGCGGCCCACGGCCTCGTGGAGCACGTCCTCGCGCTTCACGAACGTGAACCGCACGCGCGAGGCCAGCGCGCGCGCCGTCGCCGAGCCCGAGGTGCAGAACGCGCTCACGGGGACGGCGACGACGCCCGCGAGGGCGGGCAGCTCGCGGCACAGGGCGGTGCCGTCCTCGAAGCCGAGCGGTGCGCCGTCGGCGATGACGAAGTACGTGCCCTGCGGCACGACGACGTCGAACCCGGCCCGGACCAGACCCTCGCACAGCAGGTCCCGACGCGCGGAGAGCGAGTCGGCGAGCGCGCGCGGGGTCTCGTCGTCGGACAGGGCGTCGGCGATCGCGGGCTGGAACGGCGCGCCCGACGTGTAGGTGAGGAACTGCTTGACCGTGCGCACCGCGGTGACGAGCGGCTCCGGCCCGTGCAGCCAGCCGATCTTCCAGCCGGTGAACGAGAACGTCTTGCCCGCCGAGGAGATCGTGATCGTGCGCTGCCGCATCCCGGGGAGGGTCGCGATCGGCACGTGCCGGGCGTCGTCGAACGTCAGGTGCTCGTAGACCTCGTCCGTGACGACGACCGCGTCGTGCCGGCGCGCGACGGCCGCGATCGCGTCGAGCTCGTCGAGGTCGAGCACCGTGCCCGTCGGGTTGTGGGGCGAGTTCACGACGACGAGGCGCGTGCGGTCCGTGACGGCCGCGCGGAGCGCGTCCACGTCGAGCCGGAACCGGTCAGGGCCCGGCACGAGCGGGACGGTGACGTGGTTCGCCCCCGCGAGCGCGATGCACGCGGCGTGCGAGTCGTAGAACGGCTCGAGCGTCACGACGTCGTCGCCGGGACCGGCCAGCGCGAGGATCGTCGCGGCGAGGGCCTCCGTCGCGCCCGTCGTCACCAGGACCTCGGTCTCCGGGTCGGGGTCGAGCCCGTAGTGCCGGTACTGGTGGCTCGCGACGGCGTTGCGCAGCTCGAGGATGCCCGGCCCTGGCGGGTACTGGTTGCGGCCCTCCTCGATCGCGCGGACCGCCGCGTGCTTGACCGTCGCCGGGCCGTCGACGTCGGGGAACCCCTGCCCCAGGTTGATCGCCCCCGTGCGCTGCGCGAGGGCCGTCATCTCGGCGAAGACCGTCGCCGCCACCGCGCCGTCCGCGCCGAGGAGACCGGTGGCACGGGCGGCGGCCTGCCAGCGGCCGGGCGGGAGGACGGTCATGGCCCCGACCCTAGCCGTGCGCGCGCCCACGATGTGGGACGCCGTCGGCCCGTTCGCCGCGGGCACGCCCCGTGACGCGGAGGCTCCCGCCCGCGGTGTCCACAGGTCACTGCCGCGACGCGTCCTGATGCCCTACTCTCTCGGTCAGGTCTTTCCGGTCCGGCGGGGCAGCCGGCCAGCAGAGCAGGGGGAATGCTCGACATGTCTACGGACACGCACGCCGTCGGCGTGCTCGAGGGCGAGGTGCGCGAGCTCGTCCG
>JAQSXO010000025.1 GCA_029256625.1 Cellulosimicrobium sp.
GGGCACGATCGTCGTCTCGACGTCGGACGACAGGCCGGTGCCGCGCGTGCGGAACAGCGACTCCATCTCGTCGAAGAACACGACGACCGGGGTGCCCTGCGACGCCTTCTCCCGGGCCCGGGCGAAGATCAGGCGGATGTGCCGCTCGGTCTCGCCGACGTACTTGTTGAGCAGCTCGGGGCCCTTGACGTTGAGGAAGTAGCTGCGCGCCGCGCCCGAGCCCGCCTCGACCTCCTCGCCGCGCGCCCGCGCGACGGTGTGCGCGAGCGAGTTCGCGACGGCCTTGGCGATGAGCGTCTTGCCGCACCCGGGCGGGCCGTACAGGAGGACGCCCTTCGGCGGGTGCAGCCCGTGCTCGCGGAAGAGGTCGGGGTGCGTGAACGGCAGCTCGACCGCGTCCCGGATCTGCTCGATCTGCGGACCGAGGCCACCGATGTCCTCGTACTCGATGTCCGGGACCTCCTCGAGGACGAGCTCCTCGACCTCGGACTTGGGGATCACCTCGAAGACGAACCCGCTGCGCGTGTCGATCGTCAGCGAGTCCCCGACGCGCAGCGACGTGTGCGCGACCGAGCCTGCGAGGCGCACGACGCGCTCCTCGTCCGCGCGGCCGACCACGAGCACGCGGTCCGCGTCGAGGATCTCCTTGGCGGTGACGATCTCGCCGGTGCGCTCGTAGCCGCCCGCCGCGACGACGGTCATCGCCTCGTTGAGCTTGACCTCCTGGCCGGGACGCAGGCGCTGCACGTCGAGGCTCGGGCTCGCGCCGACGTGCATCTTGCGCCCGGCGGCGGACACGTCGACCGACCCGTCCGGGTGCGCGGCGAGGAACACCGCGTACGTGCCGGGGGGCTTGGCGAGGTCGTCGATCTGCCGCTTGAGGTCGAGGATCTGGTCCCGCGCAGCCCTCAGCGCCTCGGCGAGCCTCTCGTTCTTCGCGGACAGCAGCGCGAGCTCTCGCGCGCTGCTCTGCGGGGCCTCGTCGCTACGGCCGAATGTCTCGCTCATCGGGTGTTCCCCTCTCGCCGGCGGCTCGCCCGACCGCGTGCTGGACGGCGGACGGCGGACCCGTGAGGGCACCCGTGCCGACCACCGTCCGGCGGTCGGGTGTAGACCTTAGGCACAATCCTCGCCCGAGCACACGGACGACACCCAGCGTGAGACGACCGGGTCCCGATCGTTACCGGACCGTCATGCCTCCGACACGTCGGACGCGTGCTCGTCCTGCGGGGAGCCAGGGGCCGCCGCCTGCTCCGGGCCCTGGCCGACGTCGCGCCGCACGCGGCGGATCTTCTTCTCCGAGACCGGCCGCTCGCCGAGCTCCTCGGGCGACCACTGCTCCGCGTCGGTGGGGTACGCGCCCTTGGCGGGGCGGCGCTTGCGCTCCGGCGGCGCGACGCCGTCGGCCAGCCGGCGCGCGGTGAGCAGGAAGCCCGTGTGGCCGATCATGCGGTGCTGCGGGCGCACGGCGAGGCCCTCGAGGTGCCAGCCGCGCACCATCGACTCCCACGCGACCGGCTCGGCGTAGCGCCCGTCGGCGCGCAGGTCCTCCGCGAGGCGCGAGAGCTGGGTCGTCGTGGCGACGTAGCAGACGAGCACGCCGCCGGGGACGAGCGCGCGGGCGACGACGTCGAGGTTCTCCCACGGCGCGAGCATGTCGAGGACGACGCGGTCGACCGTGCCGTCCCCGGCGACGGTCGGCAGCACGTCGGCGAGGTCGCCGACGGACAGCGTCCAGGCGGGGTGCGCGCCACCGAAGAAGGTCTCGACGTTGCCGCGCGCGATGGCCGCGAAGTCGTCGCGGCGCTCGATCGAGTGCAGCTCGCCCGCGTCGCCGACGGCGCGCAGGAGCGACATCGTCAGCGCGCCCGAGCCGACGCCCGCCTCGACGACGCGCGCGCCGGGGAAGATGTCCGCCATCGCGACGATCTGCCCCGCGTCCTTGGGGTAGACGACCGCGGCACCGCGCGGCATCGACAGCACGTAGTCCGCGAGCAGCGGGCGCAGCGCGAGGTACTCGATCTCGGCCGTGTTGCGGATCACGCTCCCCTCGGGCTGCCCGATGAGGTCGTCGTGGCGCAGGTAGCCCTTGTGCGTGTGGAACGTCGCGCCCGGCGCGAGCGTGATGGTGTGCAGGCGCCCGCGCGGGTCGGTGAGCTGGACCTTGTCGCCCACGCGCAGCAGACCGCGGCGCTCGTCCGCGCCGGTCGCCACCGGGCGGTCCGTGCTGGTGCCCGCAGGCGCGGGAGCGCCGTCCGGTCCGGAGGGCGTCGTCTGGGGGCCGGGCGTGGCGGCGGGCTCGGAGGTCACGGGCGACCATCCTACGGGCCGGTCGGCAGCGCACCGCGGCGAGCCGCCGGAACGGTTCGCCCGCCCGCGCGGTCGCGTCGGGTCAGCGGCCGCGCTGCGCGTCCCGCAGCGCGGTCACGACGCGGGCGACCTCGAGCGCCCCGACGACCCGGCCGCCGTCGGTCACGGCGACGACGGCGCCGTCCCGGCCGACGCGCGCGAGCACGGCGAGCATGTCCTGGCCCTGGAGGTGCGCGTCGATCGTCGCGCCCGCGGGCAGCGGGACCGCGACGGCGCCCACGGGCGTCGTCTCGGCGGCGTCCGGCGGCACGGCAGCGGCGGCCGCGGGGTCCGCGTACCCGACGGGCCGGCCCGTCCCGTCGACGAGGACGGCGAGCACGTGCGGGCCGCCCGCGAGCGCCACCGCGCGACCCACGGCACCGACGCTCGCCGTGGACGGCACCGCGACGGCCGGTCGGGCGAGACCGCGGACGGAGAGCCCGGACACGGCCTCGCGCGTGCGGCCCGCGCTGATCGCCTGCCCGGCGCCGCTCCACAGGAACGCACCGATGAGCGCCGCCCACGCGACGGTCCACAGGTCGGGCTGCCGCCCGACGGTGAGCGGCCACACGAGGGCCCACGCGACGACGCCCACGGCGACGGCGCGCCCGACCCAGCCGGCCGCCACCGTGCCCTTGCTCCGCGACCCCGTCGCCGCCCACACCGCCGACTCGAGGATCTGGCCGCCGTCGAGCGGCAGGCCAGGCAGGAGGTTGAAGAACCCGACGAACGCGTTGGCGAACGCCCCCGCGTAGAGCAGCAGCGCGGGCACGGTGAACGTGGGCTGCGCCAGGAACGCCACCCAGAACACGACCGCGAGCGCCAGGTTGGTCAGCGGCCCGACGACCGAGATGAGGAACCCGTCGAGCGGGCGCGACGACGTGCCCGAGTAGGCCGTGTGCCCGCCCCACAGCGTCACCGCGAGCTCGGTGACGTGCTGGCCTCGGGCGCGCGCGACGAGCGCGTGCGCCACCTCGTGCAGGAACACGGACGCGAAGAGCAGGAGCACGAACGCGAACGAGACGAGGTACACCTCGGTGCCGAGGTGCGGGGCGAGGTTGTCCACGGTCGGCTTGAAGAGGACCGTGAGGATCACCGCCGCGAGGAACCACGAGGGCGTGATGATCACGGGAGCGCCGGCCACCCGGCCGATGACCCACCCCTTCGTGCGCGGGCCGGCCGGGGCGGGCGTGCGGGGGGCTCGGGGCTCTGGTCCGTCCACCCCGGAAGCCTATGCGGTCGCGGGCTCCGCGCGACGACGGCGCACGAGCGGCCCGACGGTCAGCCGACCTCTCGGAGGACGACGGCGAGCTCGTCGCGCGAGTGGATGCCGAGCCTCGTGTACACCTTGCGCAGGTGGTACTCGACGGTCTTGGGGCTGAGGAAGAGGGCGGCCGCGGCCTCCCGGGTGGTCCGCCCGTCGACGAGCAGGAGGCAGACCTGGAGCTCCTGCGGCGTGAGGGCGTCGCGCCCGACGCCTGCGCGAGGCGTCACCTTCTCCCCGGTCGCCTCGAGCTCGGTCCGCGCGTTGGCCGCCCACCGGACCGCGCCGAGGTCGTCGAAGGTGCACAGCGCGTCCCGGAGGTGTGCCCGGGCGTCCACGCGCCGGCCGGCCCTGCGCAGCCGCATCCCGTACGCGAGCTGCGTCCTGGCGCGCTCGAAGAGGTCGCGGGTCTGGCCGTGACGCCCCAGAGCCGACTCGAAGGGGACGTCGAACGCGTGCTCCGGCGCGACGAGGCCGAGCGCCCGCTCGGCGCGACCCCGGGTCCAGGGTCGACCGCTCGCCGCGGCGGCGACGACGAACCAGTCGGCGACCTCGTGGGCCGCGGCGACGCGGCCCGTCCGCAGGAGCGCGTCGACCAGCTCCGGTCCGGGGTGCAGGTCCGGGTCGCGGACGCCGAGCCGCTCGAGCCGGGCGGTCAGGTCGAGGAACCGCGTGACCGCCTCGTCCGAGCCGCCCTCCGACAGGGCGAGGTCGCCGAGCGCCAGCTCGCACCAGATCTCGCCGAAGTGCATCGACCGGTCGTGGCAGAGCACCGACGCGTCCGCCGCGTGCGCGCGGCACGCGGCGCTCCGGCCCGCGCGGGACTCGAGCCAGGCCAGGCCCGCGAGCGCCATGGCGAGCGCCCCGCCCTGGCCGGTCTCCCGCGCCAGCCGGGCGCTCTCGTCGTAGTTGGCCGCCGCCCGGTCCCACGCGCTCGTCGTCGCCTGGTCCCGTGCCACGTGGAAGAGCACGTCGGGCAGGGCACCCACGCCGACGCGCGCGCGGACCTGGTCCACGAGGGCGCGCAGCTCCGCGCCGGAGCGGGCGTCGCGCAGGAACAGGGGCGCGAGCATCAGCCAGGGAAGGGCGGCGGGGTGCACGAGCGGGTCGACGTCGGCCAGCAGGGCGACGGCGTCGCGGAGCCGGGACGTGCTGTCGCGACCGAGCAGCACTCCCGAGGCCCCGGAGGCCGCGAGCCCGACCGCGCGGCTCACCGGGTCGGTCACGTCGGGCAGGACGGTGGCGACCCGCGCCTCGACGCGGCGCAGCGCGGTCGTGTCGACCAGGTACATGCAGGCGCGCGTGGCCTCGGCGAGGAGCAGGACGCGCTCGTCGACCGCCGCGAGGTCGGCGGCCCGCTCGAGCAGGTCGAGCCCGTCGCGCACGGAGCCCGAGCGCACGGCGATGGTGGCGCGCAGCTCCGCGCCCGCCGCGGAGGGCGGCGCGCCCGGCGCCTCGGCCTCGTCGAGCAGCGTCAGGGCCCGCTCCGGAAGGCCCCCGGACCACGCGGCGCGCGCGGACGCGACGAGCCGCGACCGGGCCGCCTCGGGCGCCGGGCTCAGCCGGGCGGCGCGCTCGAGCGCCGTCGACGCGACCGTGTACGCCGTGCGCGCCGCCGCTCGCGCCGCGAGCACGTCGAGGAGCGCCGCGACGTCCTCGTCGAGCCGCGTGGTCGCCGCCGCGAGGTGCCACGCGTGCCGGTCCGCGTCGACGTGGTCGAGCTCGGCCGCGAGTCCCCGGTGCGCCGTGCGCCGGAGCCCCTCGTCACAGGCCCCGTAGACCACCGGGCGCAGCAGCGGGTGCCGGAAGGTGATCCGTCCCTCGTGGACCGTGAGCAGCCCTGCCCGGGCCGGGCCGTCCAGCCCGGCCGGGTCGAGGTCGAGCCGTCGGCAGACGGCGCGGGTCAGGCGGAGGTCGCCGCCCGACAGCGCCGCGACGAGGGTCACCGCGCGCTCGGGAGCCGTGAGGGCGTCCAGGCGTCGCGCGAAGGCGCCCTGGACCCTGGCGGGGAGCGTGTGCGGAAGCTCCGCGACGGCGTCGCCCACGGCCGAACCGTCCTCGGGTTCGCCCGCCAGCTCCAGCAGGGCGAGCGGGTTCCCGCGCGTCTCGCGGTAGAGCGCGTCGAGCCTGCGCGCCGCGCCGTCCGGGTAGGTCGCGGCGAGCAGCTCTGCCGCGGCGTCGGGCGTGAGGCCCGCGAGCTCGAGCACCGGCAGGTCGTGCACGGGCTCCGGGAGCTCGCCGCTGCGGCCGGCGACCAGCACCGCGACGGGGTCGTCCCGCACGCGCCGGGCGGCGAACGCGAGCGCGTCGACCGACGGCCTGTCGGCCCACTGCACGTCGTCCAGGACGACGACGACCGGGCCGTCCTCGGCGTACCGGCTGAGCAGGCTCAGGGTCGCGGCACCGATCGCGAACCGGTCCCGGCCGCCGCCGCGACGCACGCTGAGCGCCGCCCCGAGCTCGGCGGCCTGCGGGGCGGGGATGTCGTCGAGCAGGGGAAGGGCCGGCAGCAGCAGCGCATGGAGCGCGGCGAACGGCAGGTCCTGCTCGACCTCCGCCGGGGTCACGCTGAGCACCCGCACGGCATCACGGGCCGCGGGGACCTCGAGCGTGTCGGTGAGCAGCGACGTCTTGCCCACCCCGGGATCGCCCGCGACGACCAGGGCGCCGCCGCGGCCGAGACGCGCCGAGGCGAGGAGGCGTCCGACCGTCTCCTGCTCGGCGGCCCTGCCGACGAGTGCCACAGCCATGAGTCTAGGGAGGGACGACCTCCCCGGGTGGGACGCTCCCGCGGGTGCCGCACGACCAGGGGGGCCACCTGACGCGAGCGGCCGGCGCCGCGACCTACGTTCGCCGGGTCCGGCAGCTCCGCCGGGCAGGACAGCACAGGAGCATCCGATGAGCCATCCGACGAACACCGAGACGAACACCGAGACGATCCCCGGGACGGGCGCGGGGCCCGGCGCGTGGTCGAGCACCGACACGACCACGGAGATCAGCGACACGCGACCGGGCGACACCGGCTCCCCGGCGACCACGCCGACCGAGGCGTCCCCCGCCCTCGACACGGACGCGCTCATGCGGTTCGTGCTCCGCGCGGTCGACGAGGTCGGCGCGACCCTCAACGCCGCGCTCGTCGTCCTCGGCGACAAGCTCGGCTACTACCGGGACCTCGCGGCCCACGGCCCGACGACGCCGTCCGAGCTGGCCGACCGCACCGGGACGGCCGAGCCCTACGCCCGGGAGTGGCTCAACGCCCAGGCCGCGGGCGGCTACGTGACGTACGACCCGTCGTCGGGCCGCTACACGCTGCCGCCCGAGCAGGCCGTCGCGCTGACGGTCGAGGACAGCCCGGCGTTCCTGCCCGGCTTCTTCCAGATCGCCCTGGGCACCGTGCACGACGTCGACCACGTGCTCGACGCCGCGCGCAGCGGTGCCGGGTACGGCTGGCACGAGCACGTCTCCGACGTGCACGTCGGGTGCGAGCGGTTCTTCCGGCCCAGCTACCACGCCCACCTCGTCGCCGAGTGGCTGCCCGCGCTCGACGGCGTGGTGGACAAGCTCGAGCGCGGCGCGCTCGTCGCGGACGTCGGGTGCGGCCACGGCGCCTCGACCGTGCTCATGGCCCAGGCCTTCCCGAGGTCGCGCTTCGTGGGCTCCGACTACCACCCGGAGTCGATCGAGGTCGCGCGCCGGCGGGCCACGGAGGCGGGTGTCTCCGACCGGGTGCGGTTCGAGGTGGCGTCGGCCCAGGACCTCGGCGGGTCGGGCTTCGACCTCGTCACGATGTTCGACTGCCTGCACGACATGGGCGACCCCGTCGGCGCGGCCGAGCAGGTCCGGCGCGCGCTGGCGCCGGACGGCACGTGGATGGTCGTCGAGCCGATGGCCGGGGACCACGTCGAGGACAACCTCAATCCCGTCGGCCGGGCCTACTACGGCTTCTCGACGCTCCTGTGCACGCCGGCGTCGCTGTCGCAGGACGTGGGACTGGCACTCGGCACGCAGGCGGGCCCGGCCCGGATCCGGGACGTCGCGACGGCGGGCGGGTTCACCCGGTTCGCGTCCGTCGCCGAGACGCCGTTCAACCGCGTGCTGGAGATCCGGGCCTGAGGGCCGGGGCGACGAGGGTACGGGGAGGGGTGGGCATGAGCACCGCACCGGAGGACACTGCGGAGATGACGGGTCGACCCGTGCCTCGCTCCGACCCGGCCCCCGTCCGGCCGCCCGACCGGACCGGGGTCGTCGTCCGCGACGGCGTGCCTCTCCCCTGGGCCGTCCACGGGACGACGGGTCCGACGGTCCTGCTCCTGCCGACCTGGTCGCTCGTGCCGTCCCGCTTCTGGAAGGCGCAGGTGCCGTTCCTCTCGCGACGCTCCCGCGTCGTGACCTTCGACGGCCGTGGGAGCGGGGACGCCGGGCGGCCCGAGGGCGCCGCCGCGTACACCGACGAGCAGTACGCGGCCGACGCCGCCGCCGTGCTGGACGACACGGGGACACGGGCCGCCGTCGTCGTCGGGTACTCGTGCGGGGCCGCCTGGGCGGTCCACCTCGCGGCGACCCACCCGGGACGCGTGCAGGGGCTCGTCGCGATCGCTCCCTCGTGCGGTCTCGCCGTCGCGGCACCGGAGCGCGAGCGGTACGCCTGGGACGCACGTCACGACACGACGGAGGGCTGGGCCAAGTACAACAAGGCGTACTGGCTGGGCGGGGGCTACGACGACTACGTCGACTTCTTCGCCCGGAAGATGTTCACCGAGCCGCACTCGTCGAAGCAGGTCGAGGACGTCGTGCGCTGGGCGCACGAGATCGCCCCGCAGACGCTCGCCGACACCACCGCCGGCAGGCTCGGGCTCGAGGGAGCCGTGCGCACCCCGCTCGAACCGCTGTGCGCGCGGGTGTCGTGCCCCGTCCTCGTCGTGCACGGGACGCACGACGCCGTCCGTCCGGTCGCGATCGGCGAACGCCTCGCCGCGCTCACCGGCGGGGAGCTCGTCCTCGTCGACGACGGTGGGCACGGCCTGCCGGCCCGTGACCCGGTCCGGACGAACCTCCTGCTCCAGGACTTCGTCGAGCGGACCGTCCCCGACGAGGTCGTCCCGCGGCCCCGCCGCCGCACGTGGACGCGCGCGCCGAGCCGTCACCGCCGCGCGCTCTACCTCTCGTCCCCGATCGGGCTCGGGCACGCGCGCCGTGACCTCGCCGTCGCCCGCGCGCTGCGCGAGCACCACCCGGACCTCGAGGTCGACTGGCTCACCCAGCACCCGGTGACCCGCCTGCTCGCCGACGCCGGGGAGCGGGTGCACCCCGCCTCGGCCTGGCTCGCGAACGAGTCCGCCCACGTCGAGGACGAGTCCGCCGACCACGACCTGCACGCCTTCCAGGCGATCCGGCGGATGGACGCGATCATGGTGCACAACTTCATGGTCTTCGCCGACGTCGTGGGCGAGGGCCGCTACGACCTCGTCGTCGGCGACGAGGCCTGGGACGTCGACCACTTCCTGCACGAGAACCCCGAGCTCAAGCGGTTCTCGTTCGCCTGGATGACCGACTTCGTCGGCTGGGTCCCGATGCCCGACGGCGGCGCGGCGGAGGCTGCGCTCACCGCCGACTACAACGCCGAGATGATCGAGCAGCGGGCGCGCTACCGCCGCGTCCGGGACCGCTCGGTCTTCGTCGGGAGCCCGGCGGACGTCGTCGACCTCCCGTTCGGCCCCGGCCTCCCGGGGATCCGGGAGTGGACGGAGGCCAACTTCGACTTCGCCGGCTACGTCACGGGCTTCGTGCCTCCGTCAGAGACGGAGCGCGACGCGCTGCGGCGCGACCTCGGGTACGGCCCGGACGACGTGCTGTGCGTGGTCACCGTCGGTGGCTCGGCCGTCGGCGCGTCCCTGCTGCGGCACGTGCTCGACGCCGTCCCGGCCGCTCGGCGCCTCGTCGACGGGCTGCGCGTCCTCGTCGTGACCGGCCCGAGGATCGACCCCGCGAGCCTGCCCCGACGACGTGGCGTCGCCTACCGCGGCTACGTGCCCGGCCTGTACCGGCACCTGGCCGCGTGCGATCTCGCGGTGGTACAGGGCGGCCTGACGACGTGCATGGAGCTCGCCGCCGCCGGTCGCCCGTTCCTCTACGTGCCTCTGCGGCACCACTTCGAGCAGAACGTCCACGTGCGGCACCGGCTCGAGCGCTACGGCGCGGGTCGGTGCGTGGAGTACGCCGAGGCGTCGGACCCGGACGCGCTCGCCGCGGCGATGGCCGCCGAGCTCGTGGGGGCACGCGACGGCGGCGACGGACGCGGTGGCGCCCGGCAGCGGCTCGCCGTCGAGACCGACGGGGCCGCGCGCGCCGCCGCCATGCTCGCGGAGCTGCTCTGAGCTCGGCGACGGCGCGTCCGCGCGCTCCTCGCCCTAGGCCGCGTCCTCGGCCATGAGGTCGACGACCTCGCCGGAGACGAGCCGCGCCAGCAGCTCGAGGTCGACGAGCTCGAGCGACGGCGTCCTGCTCAGGCCGGGCGCCGGCAGGACGGGAACCACGGCCTCCACGCCGAGCGTGGCCGCGCCGGAGGCACGGGCGGACGCGATCCCCGCGGGCGAGTCCTCGATCGCGACACAGCGCGCGACGTCGACGCCGAGCCGCTCGGCCGCGAGCAGGTAGGGCTCGGGGTCGGGCTTGCCCCGCTCGACCTCGTCCCCGCACACGAGCACCTGGAACGCGTCGTCCGGCGCGAGGTCGGCGACCGGCGCGGCGAGCTCGCGGTACGACATCGTGACGAGCGCGCACGGCACGCCCGCCTCGCGCAGCGCCGTGAGCAGCTCGCGCGCGCCGGGCTGCCACGGGACCTCGGCCCGCACCTGCTCGATGACCCGGCCCATGAGGAACGCGACGATCTCGTCGATCGGCAGGTCGACGCCCCCGCGGTCCCGGATGATCCGCGCGGACTCGCGCAGGGGGTTGCCCACGAGGGACATGGCGTCCTCGTGCGTCCACGTGCCCCCGTGCGCGTCGACGAGCTCGTGCTCCGCCGCGATCCAGTACGGCTCGGTGTCGACGAGCGTCCCGTCCATGTCCCACAGGACGGCCTGCGGGAGGGCGGGATCGGGGGTGGGGCGCGGGGACGTCACGGCATGGCTCCAAGGACTGGGGGTGGGGGTCCGGGCGGGGCACGACGCGCCGCACCCGGCCACTCCACCCTACGTGGGGCTACGCCACGCGCGAACCCGCTCCGCCGTCCTCGGGCCCGGCCGCATAGGCTGGGGCGATGACCGAGAACGCGACCGAGGGCACCCGGCAGACCGTGATGATCGCGGCGTTCGAGGGCTGGAACGACGCGGGGAGCGCCGCCACGGCCGCCCTCCAGCACCTCCACGAGGTGTGGGGCGCGGAGGACGTGGACGAGCTCGACCCGGAGGAGTACCACGACTTCCAGGTCAACCGCCCCGTCGTCACGACCGACGACGACGGCCGCCGGGAGATCACGTGGCCCACGACCACGGTCGCGTCCGCCGTCCTGTCCCCCACCGGCCGCCGCGTCGTGCTCGTGCACGGCATCGAGCCGTCGATGCGCTGGCGCCGGTACTGCCGCGAGCTGCTCGACATCGCGGAGGAGCACGACGTGCGCACGGTCGTGACCCTCGGCGCGCTGCTCGCGGACGTGCCGCACACGCGGCCCATCCCCATGACGGCGACGTCGGAGAGCGTCGGGCTCCAGGCGGTGCTCGACGTCGAGCCGAGCACGTACGAGGGTCCGACCGGCATCGTCGGCGTGCTCCAGCACACCGCGGCCGAGCGGGGGCTCCAGTCGGTGTCGCTGTGGGCTGCCGTGCCGCACTACGTCGCGCACCCGCCGTCGCCCAAGGCGACGCTCGCGATCCTCGCCCGCATCGAGGAGCTCCTCTCCGAGCCGATCCCGCTCGGGGACCTGCCCGAGGACGCCGAGGCGTGGCAGCACGGGGTCGACGAGCTCGCGGCGGAGGACGCCGAGATCGCCGAGTACGTCCAGCAGCTCGAGGAGGCGAAGGACACCGCGGAGCTCCCGGAGGCGAGCGGCGAGGCGATCGCGCGCGAGTTCGAGCGCTACCTGCGCCGCCGCGACCGCGGCAACCCGGGCAAGGGACCGACGGTCTGACCCGCCCGCACCGCCGCGAGCGTGCGGCGGGGCGTCAGAGGCGAACGCCGAGCAGCGCGTTGACCGCGCGGGCGACCACACCCGGTGCGCCCTCGACGTCCGCGGACGTGTCGCGCCCGGGGCGCAGCGACTCCGCCGCCCAGGCGTCGACGGCCGCGAGCGCCGCGGGTGCGTCGAGGTCGTCGGCGACCGCGGCGCGCACGGCGGCGAGCGTCGCGGTGGCGTCGGGACCACCGTTGCCGGAGACGGCGTCGCGCCAGGTCTCCAGGCGGCGCACGCCGGCGGGCAGGTCGTCGTCGGTCCACTCCCACTCGCCACGGTAGTGGTGCGCGAGCAGCGCGAGACGGATCGCCATGGGGTCGACGCCCGTGGCGCGCAGCTTCGAGACGAGCACGAGGTTGCCGCGCGACTTGCTCATCTTCTCGCCCTCGTACGCGACGAGGCCGGCGTGCACGTGGGCGCGCGGCGCACCGCCGCCCGAGAGCATGCGGTCGTGCGAGGACGACATCTCGTGGTGCGGGAACAGCAGGTCCGCTCCCCCGCCCTGCACGTCGAACGGCAGGCCGAGCCCGTCGCGCGAGATCACGGCGCACTCCACGTGCCACCCCGGTCGTCCCGTGCCGAGGGGGCCGCCGTCCCACGCGGGCTCGCCCGGGCGCTCGCGGCGCCACAGGAGCGGGTCGAGCGCGTCCTTCTTGCCCTCGCGGTCGGGGTCGCCCCCGCGCTCGGCGAACAGGTGCTGCATGACGTCGCGCGCGAGGCGCGAGACCGAGCCGAACGCGGGGTCGGCCGAGAGGTCGGCGTACACGTCGCCCAGTCCCGGGTCGGTGCCGCCCGCGCCCGGCTCGACCGGCACACGGTAGGCGAGGCCCGCGTCGAGGAGCTGCGTCACGGCCTCCACGACGGCCGGGATCGTCTCGACCGCGCCCTCGTAGACGTCGGGCGGGACGACGCCGAGCGCCGTCATGTCCTCGGCGAAGAGCGCCGTCTGGTCGACGGCGAGCGCACGCCAGTCGACGCCCGTCGCGGCGGCGCGCTCGAGCAGGGGGTCGTCGACGTCGGTGACGTTCGACGCGTACCGCACGCGCTGGCCCGCGTCGGTCCACGCACGCACGAGCAGGTCGAACGCGACGTAGGTGGCCGCGTGGCCGATGTGGGTCGCGTCGTACGGCGTGATGCCGCACACGTAGAGGGTGGCGTCCTCGCCCGAGGCCGCGACGACGAGCTCACGGGTCGTCGAGTCGTGCACCCGGACCGGGAGGCCTCGTCCGGGGAGCTCGGGGATCTGCGGGGCGGGCCAGCTGTGCACGCGTCAACCATAGCCGTCAGCATGTCGGTGCCGGACCGCCGTCCGGCACGCGGGCGGCCACCCGTGCGGCAGGCCGACGGCGACCGCACGCGCCCGGGCAGGTCCGTGCGGGGCGCGGGACAATGCGGACGTGACCAACCCCACGGACCCGCTCGTCGGTACCCCGCCCCACGGGGCGCCCGGCGCCTCCGGCACCCGCCCCGCGCCCCGGGTGCTCGGGGCGTGGACGGTCGACCCGGGCGCGGGCGGCGTGCACCCGGCCGACCCGGCCGCCCTCCCGGACCTGCGCCGTGGCGCCGACGCAGGGCACGACGACGCACCCCACGGCGACGCGGCCCGCGGCGACGCGGCCCGCGGCGACGACCGGCCCGACGTCCGCGGTCCCGCGACGTGGGCCCGGCTGCCGGACCTCGAGGCCGTGGTCGACGCCGCCTGCCAGGTCGCCACGAGCCCCGGGACCACGCGCCACGAGCTGTCCCGTCGCACGCACCGCCCGCTCGCGCACGTGCGCCGGGTCGCCGCGGACTGGCTCCTGCTCGTCACGCCGACGGCCTGGTACACCGAGGCCGACCGCCAGGTGCACACGGGCCAGTTCGCCGCGCTCCTCGGGCCCGGCGTCGTCCTCACCGCCGAGGAGGGCGACGCGGACGTCCACGCGACCATGCTCGACAAGCTCGGCGCGCCCGGCGACCAGCGCGGCGCGCCGGTCCAGCGCATCGTCTCGGCCGCGGTGCTGGCCATCGTGGGCGGCGCCTCGGAGGTCGAGCTCGGCCTGGGGGACGCCGTCGCGGACACCGAGCGGGTCGTGTTCGACCAGGAGCGCGAGGACCCGGTCGAGCGCATCTACGACCTCAAGCGCGAGATCACCGAGGCGCGGCGGGCGCTCATGCCCGTGACCGCCGAGCTGCCCGAGCTCCTGGACCCCGACGTGCCGGACCACCTGGGGGTGAACCGGCGCATGCTCGAGCGCGTGGTGTCGACGGTCGAGCGGATCGACCGCCACCTCGACGCGCACGACGACCTGCTCTCGGACATGCTCCAGGTCCACATGTCCCAGGTGTCGGTGCGCCAGAACGAGGACATGCGCAAGATCTCCGCCTGGGCCGCGATCCTCGTGTACCCGACGATCGTCGCGGGTGTGTACGGCATGAACTTCCGGAACATGCCGGAGCTGCACTGGGCGTTCGGCTACCCGTTCGCGCTCGCGCTCATGGCGGGCGGCTGCCTGGCGCTCTACCGCGTGTTCAAGCGGGTCGGGTGGCTCTGACCGAGCGCACGCGGGGCTACGGGGTCGACGCGGCCGTCCCGCCGGGCTCGAGGACACCGGTGAGCAGGAGCAGCACGACGAGGGCCGCGAGCACCAGGCGGTAGACCACGAACGGCGTGTAGCTGAACGTCGAGACGATCTTGAGGAACGCGATGATGACGAAGTACCCGACGACGAAGGCGACGAGCGTGGCGATGAGCGTGGCGCCCGCGCCGGGCGCGCCGGGCGCCGGCTCGTCCGAGGCCTTGAAGAGCTGGTAGAAGCCCGAGCCCATGACCGCGGGGATCGCGAGGAGGAACGAGTAGCGCGCCGCGGCCTCGCGCGTGAAGCCCATGAGGAGGCCGGCCGTGATCGTCCCGCCGGACCGGGAGACGCCGGGCACGAGCGCGAGCGCCTGCGCGAACCCGAACGCGACGGCCTGGCCCGCCGAGAGCTCGCGCAGCGACCGGCGCTTGGCGCCGACCCGGTCGGCCCAGCCGAGCAGGAGCGCGAAGACGGCGAGCATGAGGGCCGTGAGGTAGAGGTTGCGGAACGTGTTCTCGATCGCGTCCTGGAACAGCAGGCCGAGCACGACGATCGGGATCGAGCCCAGGGCGATGTACCAGGCCATCGCGGCGTCGTGGTCGTGCCGGCCGAGGCGCGACCGCCAGTCCGTGCCGTGGTCGCCGCGCACGGAGCGCCACCACGCCACGCAGATCCGGGCGATGTCGCGCCGGAAGTACAGCAGGACCGCCGTCTCGGTCCCGATCTGGGTGATCGCCGTGAAGGCGGCACCCGGGTCCTGCGAGCCGATGAGCTCGCCCACGATGCGCAGGTGCGCGCTCGAGGAGATCGGGAGGAACTCGGTCAGACCCTGGACCAGGCCGAGGAGGACGGCTTCCCACGCGTTCACGAGCGGCCACGATACCCGCTCGGGAGGGCCGCTCCGGCACGTCGAGGGCCGGTCGTGGGCACCGGGTGAACGCCGCGCGACGCGCGCGTGAACGCCCGTCGCTGCGACCCGCCTCGCAGCGCGCCCGGCCGGGTGAACCTCGCCGCTCCGGACGTCGGCCGCGTGCCCCGACGGTCGCGCGCCGGGGTCCGCCGGTACCCTCGGCTCCCATGGAACACCGCCACCTCGGCAGCACCGGACTGCGCGTGTCCGAGCTCGGTCTCGGCACCATGACGTGGGCCCGGGACACGGACGAGCTCGACGCCGCCGAGCAGCTGCGCGACTTCGTCGACGCGGGCGGGACCCTCG
>JAQSXO010000428.1 GCA_029256625.1 Cellulosimicrobium sp.
GGCGGACATGAGGATCGCGCCCACCGCCATCGGCATGACGAACCCGACGGGAGCGAGCACGCCCGCCGCGAGCGGCACCGCCGCGATGTTGTAGCCCGCGGCCCACCACAGGTTCTGCTGCATATTGCGGTACGAGGCGTGCGACAGCTCGATGATCGACAGCACGGCGCGCGGGTCGGAGCTCGCGAGGATCACCCCGGCCGACGCGATCGCGACGTCCGTCCCGGCGCCGATCGCGATGCCGACGTCCGCCTGCGCGAGGGCCGGGGCGTCGTTGACGCCGTCGCCGACCATCGCGACGACGCGGCCGTCGTGCTGGAGCTCCGCGACCTTCGCGTCCTTGTCCTCGGGGCGCACGCCGGCGAACACCTGGTCGATGCCCAGCTCGCGGCCGACCGCGCGGGCGACGGGCTCGGCGTCGCCCGTGATCATGACGACCTTGATGCCGCGCCGGTGCAGGGCGTCGACGGCCTCGCGCGACTCGGGGCGGATCGCGTCCGCGAGGGCGAACGCGCCCACGACCTCGTCGGTCGCGTGCCCGTGCCCCGCCTCGGGCGAGACGACCACGTGCAGGACGGTCGCGCCGTCGTGCGCCCAGGCCTCGGCGTCGGGCAGGGGGTCGAGGCCGCGATCGCGCAGGAGCGCAGGCCCGCCGACCGCGACACGGCGCGCGCCGTGCGGCGTGGGCACGGTCGCCTCGACGCCGACCGCGGTGAGCGACCGGAAGTCGGTCGCCTGGGAGACCCGGACGCCCCGCTCGGTTGCGCGGTCGACGATCGCGCGAGCGAGCGGGTGCTGGCTGTCAGCCTCGGCCGCGGCGGCGAGCGCGAGGAGCTCGTCCTCGGTCGTGACGCCCGCGGTCGCGAGGTGCGCGACGACCGGCTCGCCCGCGGTGAGCGTCCCCGTCTTGTCGAACAGGACGGTGTCCACCGTGCGCATGCGCTCGAGCGCGAGGCGGTCCTTCACCAGGACGCCGGCCTTCGCGGCCCGCTCGGTCGAGAGCGAGACGACGAGCGGGATCGCGAGGCCCAGGGCGTGGGGGCACGCGATGACGAGCACGGTGATCGCGCGGACCAGCGCCTGCTCGGGCGTGCCGAAGATGAGCCACAGGCCGATCGTCAGCGCGGCCGCGCCGAGCGCGTACCAGAACAGCCAGCCGGCGGCGCGGTCGGCGAGGCGCTGCGTCTTGGTCGAGGACGCCTGGGCGTCGGCCACGAGCCGCTGGATGCCCGCGAGCGCGGTGTCCTCGCCGACGGCCGTGATCCGCACGCGCAGCGCGTCGTCCGTCGCGACGGTCCCGGCGACGACGGCGTCCCCGACGGTGCGGCGCACGGGGCGGGACTCCCCGGTGATCATCGACTCGTCGACGTCCGCGGACCCGGACGCGACCTCGCCGTCCGCGGGGACACGCCCGCCCGGCCGGACGACGACCAGGTCGCCCACGCGCAGGTCGGTCGGCGCGACGGTTGTGACCGACCCGTCGTCCGCCACGCGCTCCGCCTCGTCCGGCAGGAGCGCGGCGAGCGAGTCGAGCGCCGACGCCGTCTGGGCGAGCGAGCGCATCTCGAGCCAGTGGCCGAGCAGCATGATGACGACGAGGAGCGCGAGCTCCCACCACACGTCGAGCTCGTGCGCGAGCAGCCCGAGGCTCGACCCGAGCGACGACACGAACGCGACCGTGATCGCGAGCGAGATGAGCGTCATCATCCCCGGCTTGCGGCCACGGAGCTCGCTCACCGCGCCCGTGAGGAACGGGCGGCCGCCCCAGAAGAAGATGACCGTCCCGAGCACGGGGGAGACCCAGGGCAGCCACGCGGCGTCGGGCAGGTCGTAGCCGAGGAGCATCGCGAACATCGGGCTCAGCGCGACGGTCGGCACCGCGAGGACGAGCATGACCCAGAACAGGCGGCGGAACTGCCCGACGTGGTCGCCGTGCCCGCCGTGCCCGGCGTGGCCCGACATGTCGTGCCCGGACATGTCGTGGCCGGACGTGTCGTGGCCGGCGTGGCCGGGCATGTCGTGGCCCGCGTGGTCCGACATGGCGTGCCCGTCGTGCAGGCCGTGACCGTCGTGCCCGCCGTGGTCGTGCTCTGCGTGGTCCTCCGTCGCGACCGACCGAGCCTCGTCGCGCTCGTGGCCCTCGTGCTGAGCGGCGTCGTGCGGGTGCGACGCGTGGCGCGTGTCGTCCGTGCCGTGGCCGTGCTCCCTGCGGTGGTCCACCGTTCCTCCTCCCGATACCCCTATGGGGTATGTATCGATCCCGATCATGCCCCCGCGTGCCCGTCTCGTCAACCCCTCCGGACGGGCCGGCGCCGGACGCACGGCAGCCCGTGCGGGGCTCGGCGGGAGGGTGCCGAGCCGCGCACGGGCTGTGTCCGGCGGACGGGTCGTGGCCCGGTCCGCCGGGTCAGGCGGCGGTCAGGTGGGGAAGCACGTGGCGGGCGTAGCGGTCGGCGACGGTCGCGACGACCCGGCGCGGGTCGTCGTCCCAGATCTCCTGGTGGAAGATCTCCGTCTCGACGTCGCCCGCGTACCCGGCCTCGGCGACCCAACGGGTGATGGTCGCGAAGTCGACGTACCCGTCGCCGACGTAGCCGCGCGAGAGCAGGGGGTCGGCAGCGAGCGGCAGGATCCAGTCGCACACCTGGTAGCCCGCGATCCGTCCCTCGGCGCCGGCGCGCGCGACGCTCGACCGCAGCTCGGGGTCCCACCACACGTGGTACGTGTCCACGACCACGCCGACGACCGCCGGGTCGAACGGCGCGGCGAGGTCGAGCGCCTGCCCGAGGGTCGAGAGCACCGCGCGGTCCGCCGCGAAGATCGGGTGCAGCGCCTCGAGCACGAGCCGAACGCCGTGCTCCCCGGCGAACGGCGCGAGGTCGGCGAGCCGGTCGGCGACGCGCCCGCGTGCGGCGACGACGTCGCGGTCGGTCGGCCCGGCGTCGGGCCGCGGCCCCTGCCCGGGCGTGCCGTTGGCCGGCAGGCCACCGACGACGAGCACCAGCTCGCGCGTCCCGACGGTGGCCGCCTCCTCGATCGCGCGCCGGTTGTCGTCGAGCGCCGCGGCGACGTCGTCCGCTCCGGTCGCGGTGAGGAACCCGCCCCGGCACAGCGACGACACGCGCAGCCCGGCCTCGGCGACGACCTTCGCGGCTCGGTCGGCGCCGATCTCCTGGACGCGGTCGCGCCACAGCCCGACGGCCCCGTAGCCCGCCTCGGCGGCGAGCGCGACCGCCTCCTCGAGCGTCGCGCGCTTGACCGTCGCGGTGTTGAGCGAGCAGCGGGAGAGGTCGGGCGCGTCCGCGGCGGTCACGACGCCGCCCCGTTCGCCTCGAGGAACGCGCGCGTGCG
>JAQSXO010000429.1 GCA_029256625.1 Cellulosimicrobium sp.
AACGCGGCGACCTGGTCGGCGACGCCGGGCAGCTCGAGCCAGGGGGCGAGCATTCCGGGGGACTGGGAGCCCTGTCCAGGGCACAAGACGGCGAGCACCCGTCAACTGTGCCAACCCGGGGCTTCCAGGCCACGTCACGACCCGCACCAACCTTGCGGAGGGTGATTGTGCCGAACCTACAAGAGTGCCACGGGCCGGTGCGACGGCCGCTACCGGGCCCGGGCGGCCTCAGCGCGTCGTGGAGAGCTGGCCGAGCGCGAGCGCGACCTGGAGGACGAACGACTCGCGCGCGTCGAGCGGGTCCCAGCCGGTGATCTCGGAGACCTTGCGCAGGCGGTAGCGCACGGTGTTCGGGTGCACGTACAGCGACCGTGCGGCCGCCTCGAGCGACCGGCCCGTGCCGAGGTAGGCCGACAGCGTCTCGAGCACCGAGCCGGTCGCCTCGGCGAGCGGACGGTACGCCTGCGCGACGAGCGTGCGGCGCGCGGTCGTGTCGCCCGTGAGCACGCGCTCCGGGAGCAGGTCGTCGGCGAGGACCGGGCGCGGCGCCTGCGGCCACGCGGGCGCGGCCCGCAGCCCGGCGAGCGCGGCCTGCGCGGAGCGCGCCGCCTCCTCGAGCCCGGGGACGGTCGGCCCGATGACGACGGGACCCGGCCCGAACCGCGGCAGGAGCGACGCGGCCGCGGCCTGCAGGTCGCCCTCCCCGCCGAGCACGAGGACGAGGCGGTCGCCGTGGATGCCCACGAGCGCGTCGCCCGCCGCCCGCCGCGTCGCGCGGCGCAGCTCGGCCGTGCGCACCTCGTCGAGCGTCGAGGCGATGGTCCCGGCCACGACCAGGGTCGAGCCGTGCCCGCCCCAGCCGAGCGCCGAGACGCGCGAGCGCAGCGAGTCGTCGCCGTCGCCGCGGATCAGGGCGTCGACGACGAGCGCCTCGAGGCGCGCGTCCCACGCGCCGCGCACCTCGGCAGCCCGCGCGTAGACCTCGGCGGCGGAGAACGCGACCTCGCGCGAGTAGCGCAGGACCGCCTCGCGCAGGTCGCGCTCGCCTCCCGGGGCGGCGAGCTGGTCGGAGTACGCCTCGACGACCTCGACGACGATGCGGACGAGCTGGAGCGTGTTCTGCAGCGAGATCGAGCGCGTCAGCTCGGGCGGGGCTGCGGCGAAGATGTCGCTCACGCCGTGCGGCGGGGCCAGCGGGTCCGCGTACCAGGTGACGAACGCGGTGATGCCGGACTGCGCGACGAGACCGACGTACGAGCGGTCCTCGGCCGGCAGGTCGCGGTACCACGGGATCTCGTCGTCGAGGCGGCGCAGCGCGGCCGACATGAGCAGACCGCTCCCGTCGCGCAGGCGCTGGAGGTTGTCCGCGTTGCCCGTCGGACCGCTCGGGGCCGACGCGCTCGCCGGGGTCCTGGGGGTGGCCGTCACGCGCCGAGCATACGGGCCGCGCTTGTGGACAGTCCACAAAGGCGCGTGCCTCACGAGACCGGAGACGCCAGGGGCCCGGCCGGTGGGTGAGCGTCCGGACGACCCGCTAGGGTCGGGACATGGCCCTCATGCCCCGACTCCGACAGCTCATGCGTCGGCCGACGTCCGCGTCGACCGTCGGCACGCGCCGCCCGCGGTCCGGGGAGAAGCGCGGGGACACGGTCCACGAGGACGCCCTGCGCGCGATGCTCGTCGACGACCCCAACGACGAGCGCGCGTTCCGTGCGCTCGCGGAGCTGGTCCGGCGGCGCGCCGCCGAGGGCCCGGCCACGGACGACCCGCTCGCCGCGCCCGTCGACGAGACGGAGAAGCAGCGCGCCGCCGACCTCGCGGTCTGGGCGCTCGCGGAGGAGCTCGCCGGGCATCCCAAGGGGTGGTACCCGCTCGTCGAGCTCGGGCGGCTCTCTCTCGACGACGACCAGGAGTCGGCGCTGCGCCGGTTCGCGACCGCCGCCGAGCGCGACCCGTCGGGCCGCGCGCTCGCGCAGTCGATGGAGGTGCTCCGCACGGCGGGCCTGCCCGTCGAGGCGCTGGGCCTGGGCGTCGGGCACTGGCGCGCGCGCGAGCACGAGCCGGAGGTCGGGCGCCAGCTCGTCCTCGCGGCGATCGAGGCCGACCGGCCGCTGGAGGCGCGGCACCATCTCGCTTCGCTGGTCGAGTACGGCGACCCGGAGGGCGTGGCCGCCCTGCACGCCGAGCTCGAGCGCACGGTCGCGCAGGCCGAGCAGCACCGCGCCGGGACCTGACCGCCCGCCCGGGCGAGGACGCTGCGGGGGCCGCCGGTGCGCCGTCGGGCCGCCCGCCTGCCCGCACGACGACGGCCGGCCACCCCGCAGGGTGACCGGCCGTCGTCGTGCTACCGGGCGGGGGCCGTCAGGCCTCGCCGCCCGCGTTGCCGGACGTGCCGGCGGTGACGTCCATCAGGCGGTACTTCTCGATCGCCTGGGCGGACGCGTCCGCGGAGACCTTGCCCTGCTTGGCGAGCGCCTGCAGCGTGCGCACGACGACGGACGGGCCGTCGATCTTGAAGTGCCGGCGGGCCGCCGCGCGCGTGTCCGAGAACCCGAAGCCGTCGGCCCCGAGCACCTCGTAGTCGCCCGGGACCCACTTGCGGATCTGGTCGGGGACGAGGTGGTCGTAGTCGCTCGTCGCGACGAACGGACCCTCGGCACCGGACAGCTTCTCGGTCACGTACGCGACGCGCGGCTCGGCTGACGGGTCGAGGAACGCGGCCTGGTCGGCGGCGAGGCCGTCGCGGCGCAGCTCGTTCCAGCTCGTCACGCTCCACACGTCGGCCGCCACGCCCCAGTCGTCGTGGAGGAGCTGCTGCGCCTCGAGCGCCCACGGGACGCCCACGCCCGAGGCGAGGATCTGGGCACGCGGCCCGTCGCCCTCGCCGACGGAGAGGCGGTGGATGCCCTTGAGGATGCCCTCGACGTCCACGTCCTCCGGCTCGGCCGGCTGGACCATCGGCTCGTTGTACACCGTGAGGTAGTACATGACGTTCTGGTCGCGACCGTCCGCGCCCACCCCGTGCTCGCCGGGGCCGAACATGCGCTCGATGCCGTCGCGCACGATGTGGCGGATCTCGTACCCGTAGGCCGGGTCGTACTGGACCATGGCCGTGTTCGTGCCCGCGATGAGCGGCGAGTGGCCGTCGGCGTGCTGGAGGCCCTCACCGGTCAAGGTCGTGCGGCCCGCGGTCGCTCCGATGATGAAGCCGCGCGTGAGCTGGTCGCCCGCCGCCCAGAACTGGTCGCCGGTGCGCTGGAAGCCGAACATCGAGTAGAAGATGTAGAACGGCACCATGATCTCGCCCTGCGTGGCGTAGGACGTGCCGACCGACTGGAACGCGGCCGCG
>JAQSXO010000430.1 GCA_029256625.1 Cellulosimicrobium sp.
GTGGCGTGTGGCGGTCGGCCGGCGCCCGCGACGGACGGCCCGCGACGGGCGGCGTTCATGTCACGCCGCCGGGGCGGGCCTCACCTGTCGACCTGGTGTTGTGCGCCGCACCCGCGGTGAGCGGCTGCCTGCGCTGGTCACTTCTGTCACTCTCATAGCGAGAGTGCTAACGCCATTATTGGCACTCGCAGGGGGCGAGTGCAAGACAGCCCTCCAGGGCCGGTCCCCGTATCGCGACGGGCGAAACCCGCCGCACCGCGCGACCCCCTTAGGATGCGCGGTGTGATCCGCGCAACACCGTCGTGGCGCCTCGCAGCAGCCCTGGCCGGCTGCGTGCTGGTCCCTGCCCTCGGTCTCACCGCCGCGACCGCCGTCGCCGCCCCCACGGGCGAGCACATCGACCTGTACCAGGACGGCGTCGCCGTCGCGACCGGCCATGACGGCGGTTCCGCGCTCCTGCGCCTCGCCCCCGGTGCCGCGGCGACCTACCTCCCCGGCAGCCGCGTGCTCGACCCCACGACCCTCGACCCGGTCGCGCTCGCCGCGGGCGTCGACCCCGCGGACGGCGAGGCGGACCGGCTCGCCCAGGTCGCCGGAGCCCGGCTCGACGCGGCGGCGCTCCTCGACCCCGCCCTGGCCCAGGACGCCGCCGCCGCGTCCCGCGCGTGGCTCGCGTCGGGCGTCGTCCCGGGCGCGGACGGGCCGTTCGCCGCGCTCGGCGAGGCCGCGCTCCTCGACCTGCGCGCCCTCACGCTCGAGGACGGCGCCGCGCTCGCCGCCCCCTCCCCCAAGTGGCGCTACGTGTGGCCGCGCGACGCGTCGTTCACCGCGGCGGCGTTCGCGCGCACCGGTCACGTCGACGACGCGCGCGACGTCCTCGGCTTCCTCGCCCGCGTCCAGGAGGACGACGGGTCGTTCCACGCGCGCTACCTGCCCGACGGCTCGGGCGTGCCCGACGACCGCGGCCTCCAGTCCGACGGCGTCGGCTGGGTCCTCTGGGCGACCGACGTCGTGCTCGACGAGACGCCCGCCCGCGAGCGGCGCGCGGTCGCCGCGGAGCTGCGCCCCCTCGTCGACGCGGCGACGGACCACGCGCTCTCCCTGGTCGACGGCGAGGACCCGCTGCCCCCGCCGTCGAGCGACTACTGGGAGGTCGAGCCGACCGCGCTCACCCTCGGCACGGCGGGGCCGCTGCTCGCCGGGCTCGAGGCCGCGGCGGACGTCTACGCCGCGGCGGGCGACACGGGGCGGGCCACCGACGCGACGCTCGGCGCCGCACGGCTGCGCATGGCCGTCGAACGGTCGTTCGGGTCGCAGGGCTACCCGCGCCACGTCACCGGCGGCGCGCGCGACGCGTCGACCGCGTTCGTGCTGCCGCCGTTCCAGCCCGAGCCGCTCGCGGGCGCGGACGCGGCGTGGCGCGCGTCGGTCACCGAGATGCTGCGCCCGGCGGGCGGGCTCGCACCCGGTGCCGGCTGGCGCGAGGACGGCATCTCCTGGACGCCCCAGACGACCCTCTACGCGCTCGCGGCCGCGTCGTCGTCGGACCCGGAGGACCGGGCCGACGCGCAGGAGTGGCTCCGCTGGGTCGACGACCACCGCACCGCGTCCGGCGCGATCCCGGAGAAGGTCCTCGCGGACGGCTCCCCCGCCGCCGTCGCACCGCTCTCCTGGAGCTCCGCGCTCGTGGTGCTCGCGCTCGCGGAGCTCGACGAGCAGCGGACCGCCGACCCCACGGGGTAGGGCGCGGTCACGACCTCGCGCCGGCCCCCGCCGTCGGCGAGGGCGCCAGGCTCGGTCCCTCCCGCACGTCGAACTCCCGGCGCAGCACGCGCCGCGCGGCGTACCAGCCGCCGAGCCCGTGCACGCCCGGCCCGGGCGGCGTCGACGCCGAGCACAGGTACACGCCCTCGAGGCCCACGGCGTACGGGTCGAGGCGGGGCGTGGGGCGCGCGACCATCTGCCACATGCTCACGGCGCCGCCCGCGATGTCGCCGCCGACATAGCTCTCGTCGTGCGCCGCCATCTCCGCCGCGGGGACGCAGCGCGACGCGACGACGACGTCCCGGAAGCCGGGGGCGAACCGCTCGACCTGCGCGACGACGTCCTGGGTCACGTCGCGCGTCGAGCCGGCGGGCACGTGCGCGTACGTCCACAGAGGACGTAGCCCGCCCGACCCCCGCCCGGGGTCGACGACGGTCGGGTCGCTGACCAGGACCACCGGGCGCGGGGCGTGCCGTCCGGCCGCGACGTCGGCCTCGGCGCGCGCCATCTCGGCGCGCGTGCCGCCGAGGTGCACCGTGCCCGCGCGTGCCACCTCGGGGTCCGCCCACGGGACCGGCCCGGAGAGCACGAGGTCGACCTTCGCGGCCGCGTCGCCGTGCCGGAACCGGCGGAGGGCCCACTCCGTGCGCGGTGACAGGCGGTCGGCGAACACGTCCGCGACGACGCGCGGCGCCGTGTCGAACACGTAGGCCCGGGCCCGCGGCAGGTCGGCGCGCGTTCCGACGCCGTGACCCGTGACGACCTCCCCGCCGTGAGCGCGCAGGTCGTCCAGGAGGGCCGCGACGATCGCGCCGGACCCGCCCCGCGGCAGCGGCCACCCGCCGGGCGCGTGACCGAGCGACGCGAGCAGCAGCGCGGTCCCGGCGGCGGCGAGGGACGGCAGGCGGGCGATCGCGTGCGCCGCGACGCCCGTGAGGAGCGCCCCGGCCTCGTCGGTGCGGAACCGCCGCGTCCACGCCGCGCTCCCCTGCTCGAGGACCGCCGCACCGAACCGGGCCGCCGCCCCTGCGCCGCTCGGCGTCAGCACGCGCCCCGGCACCGACCGCTTGTCTCCCAGGGCGACCGCGACGACGTCGCGCCAGCCCTCGGCGATCGGGCCGAGCAGCGCGCGCCACGCGGCGCCGTCGACGCCGAGGCGCTCCACCGTGCGGTCGAGGTCGTGATAGGCGATGCCCGCACGGCCCCCGTCGAGCGGCTGCGCGTACGACACCTCGGGCGCGAGCAGCTCCACGCCGCGCGCGCCGAGGTCGAACGCCTCGAAGAACGGCGACGCCCACGCCATCGGGTGCACGGCCGAGCACACGTCGTGGACGACCCCGTCCGCGAGGCCGAGGTCGAGCGTGCGCGAGCCACCGCCGATCGTCGGCTGTGCCTCGAGGACGCGCACGGCGAGGCCGGCGCGTGCGAGGGTCACGGCGGCGGCGAGCCCGTTGGGGCCCGAACCGACGACGACGGCGTCGAGGTCCTCCGTCACGCGACCCTCGGGAGCCGCGTCAGAGCGGCCGCACCTGCTCGGCCTGCGGGCCCTTGGTGCCCTGGCCGAGCTCGAACTCGACCTCCTGGC
>JAQSXO010000431.1 GCA_029256625.1 Cellulosimicrobium sp.
GACGTGTGCCGCGGCCTCGTGTCGAACGACGAGAACGACCAGGCGGCCACCAAGGCCGCGTTCGAGGTGCTGGAGACGATCGTGTCCAAGCGCCTCGAGGCGAGCCTGCTCACCGTCGTCGACGCGACGAACGTGCAGCGCGAGGCCCGCAAGACCCTCGTCGCGCTCGCGCGCGCCCACGACGTCCTGCCCGTGGCGATCGTCCTCGACGTGCCGGAGAAGGTCGCGGTCGAGCGCAACGCGGCGCGCGCGGACCGCGGGTTCGGCGCGCACGTCGTGAAGCGGCAGCGAGCGGCGCTGCGGTCGTCGCTCAAGAGCCTGCAGCGGGAGGGGTTCCGCACCGTGCACGTGCTGCGCGGGGCGGACGAGGTCGCGGCGGCACGCATCGTGCGGACGCCGCTCCTCACCGACCGCCGCGGCGAGCACGGCCCGTTCGACGCGATCGGCGACGTGCACGGCTGCCTCGACGAGCTGGTGACGCTTCTCGGCGAGCTGGGCTACGCCGTCGTGCGCGACGGCGTGGGCCGGCCCGTCGACGCCGTCCACCCCGAGGGTCGTCGCGCGATCTTCCTCGGCGACCTCGTGGACCGCGGCCCCGACTCGCCGGGCGTGCTGCGGCTCGCGATGGGCATGGTCCGCGCGGGGCACGCGCTCGCGGTCCCCGGCAACCACGAGCACAAGCTCGTGCGCGCGCTCGGCGGGCGCGACGTCAAGGTCTCCCACGGCCTCGAGACGACGCTCGCCCAGCTCGCCGAGGAGCCCGAGGAGTTCCGGCGCGACGTCGAGTCGTTCTGCCGCGACCTCGTGTCCCACCTCGTGCTCGACGACGGCCGCCTCGTCGTCGCGCACGCCGGCCTCAAGGAGTCCTACCAGGGCCGGGCGTCCGGCCGGGTGCGCAGCTTCGCGCTCTACGGCGACACCACGGGCGAGACCGACGAGTTCGGGCTGCCCGTGCGCTATCCGTGGGCCGACGACTACCGCGGCAGCGCCACGGTCCTCTACGGGCACACGCCGACGCCCGAGGCGGAGTGGGTCAACAACACGATGTGCCTCGACACGGGATGCGTGTTCGGCGGGAAGCTTTCCGCGCTGCGCTACCCCGAGAAGGAGGTCGTGCAGGTCCCGGCCGCGCGCGAGTACTACGCGCCCGCACGCCCGTTCCTGCCCGACGGCACCGCGGACGCCGGAGCGGCCGCGCGCGAGCCCGACCTGCTCTCCGTCTCCGACGTGCTCGGGCGCCGCGGCGTCGAGACCTCGACGCACGGGCGCGTGACCGTCGGCGAGGAGCAGGCGGCGGGAGCGCTCGAGGTCATGAGCCGGTTCGCCGTCGACCCGCGCCTGCTGCTGTACCTGCCGCCGACCATGAGCCCGGTCGCGACCTCGACCCTGCCCGGCCTGCTCGAGCACCCCGACGGCGCGTTCGCCGCATACGCGCGCGACGGCGTCGACCGGGTCGTGTGCGAGGAGAAGCACATGGGCTCGCGCGCGGTCCTGCTCGTCGCGCGCGACTCGGGGCCGGGCGGCTCGCGCGTCGTCGCCGAGCGGTTCGGCATCGAGGCTCCCGGCGCGGTGCACACGCGCACCGGTCGGTCGTTCCTCGACGAGCCGACGACGGCGCTGCTGCTCGGGCGCGTCGCCGCGGCCCTGGACGCGGCCGGGACGTGGGACGCGCTCGGCGCCGACTGGGTGCTGCTCGACGCCGAGGTGCTCCCGTGGTCGCTCAAGGCCGACCAGCTCCTGCGCGACCAGTACGCGAGCGTCGGGGCCGCCGCACGGGCCGTCATGCCGTCGGCGCTCGCGGCCCTCGCCGCCGCCGAGGCGCGAGGCGTGGACGTGGGCGAGCTCCGCCGTCGGACGGCGCGGCGCGCGACCGACGCCGAGCTGTTCGTCGAGTCCTACCGGCGCTACCGGTGGGACACGGGGGTCACCGTGCACGGCGAGGACGTCCGGGGCGCGGTCGACCCGCTGCGCGGCGTGCAGGTCGCGCCGTTCCAGGTGCTCGCGAGCGGGACGTCCGCACGACCGGGTTCCGCGGAGGCGACCGGGACGACGTACGCCGAGCGCGACCACCTGTGGCACCTCGACGTCGCGGACGGCCTCGTCGCCGCCGACCCGGCTCTGTTCCGCACGACGCGACGCGTCGTCGTCGACCTCGCCGACGACGCGTCGCGCGCCGAGGGGACGGCGTGGTGGGAGGAGCTCACGGCGGCCGGCGGCGAGGGCATGGTGGTCAAGCCGCTGGCCAACCTCGTGCGGCGGCGGGGCCGGCCCGGCAAGGGCGGCGGGCTCGTCCAGCCGGGGCTCAAGGTCCGCGGCCGGGAGTACCTGCGCATCATCTACGGCCCGGAGTACACGGAGGAGCGCAACCTCGAGCGGCTGCGCGAGCGGTCGCTCGGGCGCAAGCGCTCGCTCGCGCTGCGCGAGTACGCGCTCGGCCTCGAGGCGCTCGACCGGGTCGCGCGCGGCGAGCCGACGTGGCGCGTCCACGAGCCGGTGTTCGCGGTGCTCGCGCTGGAGTCGGAGCCGGTCGACCCGCGACTCTGACGGCCCGCGTCGTCCCCCGTCGCGAGCGGGGTCTCGTCACGCGGCTTAGGTTCGCCTATCCTGAGCCGCGTGATCGCGGACGAGACGTCGAACGGCACCCCGCAGCCGCTGCTCGCGGTACGGGGCGTGAGCGTCCGGTACCACGAGCACGACCCCGCGGGGCCCGGCGCGGACCCCGCGCCGCGCGCGGCCGGGCGCCCGACGCCGGACGAGGTCACGTTCGACGTGCGGCCCGGCGAGGCGGTGCTGCTGCTCGGCCCGTCGGGCTGCGGCAAGTCGACGCTCGCGCTCGCGACGAACGGGCTCGTCCCGCACGTCGTCGGGGCGGACCTGACCGGGGCGGTCTGCGTGCGCGGCCGGTCGACGGCCGAGACCACGCCGCCCGAGCTGTCGCGCGACGTCGCCATGGTCTTCCAGGACCCCGACGCCCAGGTGGTCACGGGCACGCTGCTCGACGAGGTGTGCTTCGGGCCCGAGAACCTGCGCCTGCCGGTCGACGACGTCCTCGTCCGGGCCGAGGACGCGCTGCGCCAGGTCGGCCTGTGGGAGCGCCGCGACGACGACCCCGCCGTGCTCTCGGGAGGCGGTCGCCAGCGGCTCGCGATCGCGTGCGCGCTCGCCCTCGGGTCCCCGCTCCTCGTGCTCGACGAACCCACCGCCAACCTCGACCCGCAGGGCACCGAGGAGGTCTACGCGGTGCTGCGCGACGTCGTGGTGCGCGGCGACCGCGCGGTGCTGCTCGTCGAGCACGACCTCGACGCCGCGGTGTCGCTCGTCGACCGGGTCGTCGTGCTCGACGG
>JAQSXO010000026.1 GCA_029256625.1 Cellulosimicrobium sp.
CCCGGCGTGTGGTACCCGGAGTCGATGGCGCGCTGGAGCGAGCGCTCGATCTCGGCCTCGGCGTCCGTGCGGCCGACCCAGTGGGCGCCCTCGACGGACTTCCCGGGCTCGAGGTCCTTGTAGACCTCGAAGAAGTGCTGGATCTCCAGACGGTGGAAGTCGGAGACGTCGTCGATGTCCTGGCGCCACGCGGCGCGCTGGTCGCCCGTCGGGACGCAGAGGACCTTGTCGTCACCGCCGGCCTCGTCGCGCATGCGGAACATGCCGAGCGCGCGGCAGCGGATCAGGCAGCCGGGGAACGTGGGCTCCTCGAGCAGGACGAGCGCGTCCAGCGGGTCGCCGTCCTCGCCGAGCGTCCCCTCGATGAACCCGTAGTCGTCGGGGTACCGCGTCGAGGTGAAGAGCATGCGGTCGAGGCGGATGCGACCGGTCGCGTGGTCCACCTCGTACTTGTTGCGCTGCCCCTTGGGGATCTCGATCGTGACGTCGAACTCCACTGCTTCCTCCAGTCGTACCGGCACCGCGACGCTCGGGCGGTGGCTGGGTCTGTGGACGACGGACCACGCCGTCGTGCGGGAACTAGTGTGACACGTGCCGTCCGCGCGGGAGGGTTCCCACCGGGCTCCCGGGCGGGCGGGCTGAGTGATAATGCGCACGTGCCCGCACCCGACGTCCCGGTCGAGGCACCGGTGCCCACCGGTGCCGAGCAGGCGCGCCCGGACGGGACGGACCGAGGGAGACGCATGGGCTGGGGGACGCGCACGGGCGTGGCCGTCGGCGTCGTGCTCGTCCTCGTGGGCGGCTACGCCGTGGCGGACGCGTACGACGCCGTCCCCGGCGTGCTCACGACCGCGGCGCCGTACCCGGAGCCGAACCCGTTCCCCGACGCGCCCGGTGCCGTCGCGGCGCCTCCGCTCGAGGTCGAGCTCCCTGCCCTGGACGCGTCGGCGCCGGCCCCGGCCGCCGGCACCGTCCAGGCTCTCGTGGACGCGCTCGCCGCCGACGCACGGCTCGGGCCGCGCGTCGGCGTCCTCGTGACCGACGCCGTCACGGGCGACGTGCTCGGGGCGAGCGGCGACACCGTGGGCCACGTCCCGGCGTCGACGCTCAAGACGCTCACCGCGGCAGCGGCCCTCACGTCTCCCGGGGAGCACGCGACCCTCCCGACGCGCGCCGTGCTCGAGGGCCAGGAGACCGTCTATCTCGTCGGCGGCGGCGACATGATGCTCGCCGCCGGCGCGGGTGACCCGACGGCGGTCAACGGCCGGGCGGGTCTCGGCGACCTCGCCGCCCAGGTCGCGGGCGAGCTCCGGCTGACCGGCCGCACGACCGTCGCGCTGCGCCTCGACGACACGCTCTTCACGGGTGCCGGGGTCGCGCCGACGGTCGACCCGGCGAGCGTGCGCAACGGGTACGTGGCGCCCGTCGCCGCGCTCGCCGTCGACATCGCCCGGCTCGAGGACGAGGAGTACGCGCCGCGCGCCGAGGACCCGGCGATGGCTGCCGCCGACGCGTTCGTCGCCGCGCTCGCCGAGCAGGGGGTCACCGTCGCGGGGGACGTGGCGCGTGCCCCGGCGCCGGCCGACGGCCGCACGGTCGGCGAGGTGGAGTCCGCGCCGCTGAGCGAGGTCGTCGCGTACCTGCTGCAGCACTCCGACAACACGATCACCGAGGTGGTGGGCCGCGTCGTCGCGATCGACGCGGGGCTGCCCGGCTCGGCGGCGGGCGCGACGCAGGCCGTCCGCTCCGCCGTCGAGGGCCTCGGCGTCGACCTCACGGGCGCGGCGCTCGCGGACCTGTCGGGCCTCGGCGACGGGTCGGTCCTCACGCCCGCGCAGCTCGACGAGGTCGTCGGCCTGCTCGCCGACCCGGCGCACCCGCAGCTGCGGCCGGGCGCCGTCGGGCTTCCCGTCGCGGGACTGTCGGGGACGCTCGGCGAGCGCTACCTGGAGAACGCGGGCCGCGGCGTCGTGCGGGCCAAGACGGGCAGCCTGCCGAACGTCACGTCGCTCGCGGGCACGGTCGTGACGGCCGACGACCGCCTCCTCGTGTTCTCCCTCATGGCCGACGCCGTCCCCGACGGGGGCACGTACGGCGCGCGACTCATCTTCGACGACTTCGTCGCCTCGCTCGCGGAGTGCGGCTGCACCGCCTGACCCGCTCCGGCCTGTCCGGGGCCCGTGTCCCGGCCGACAGAGGGCCGGGATACGGTGAGACGGTGACACTCGTCGAGCAGGACGGCCGTTCGGGCAGCGACCCGTCACGCGGCGACACCTCGATCGTCGACTGGTCGGCCGCCGCCCAGATCGCGGGCCGGCTCGCGCGTCCGGGCCCGCAGGCGTCGCGCGACGAGCTCGCCGACCTCGTCGAAGGGCTCCGCACCGCGGCCCAGGACGCCGTGCCGCACGTCCTGGACGTGACGCGCATGACCCCCGCCGCGGGCGGTCCGACCACAGGCCCGACGACCGGGCTCGGCACCGTGTACGTCGTGGACCGCGCGCGGTGGGCGCGCGCCAACACCGAGATCATGGCGTCGCTCACCGACGGCGTGACCGACGCGCTCGTCGGCGAGCGCGGACGCGTCCCGCAGGCGACGGCGCTCGTCGGGGCTGCGCAGGTGGGGTCGGTCCTCGCGGTGCTGTCCAGCCGTGTGCTGGGTCAGTTCGACCCGTACAGCGGGCTCGGCGCGCCGCCGTCCGGGAGCCCCGGCTCGCCCGGGCGGCTCGTGCTCGTGGCGCCCAACGTGCTGCAGGTGGAGCGCGCGCTCGACCTGAAGCCCGCCGACTTCCGCCTCTGGGTGTGCCTGCACGAGCAGACGCACGCGCTGCAGTTCGCCGCCGCGCCGTGGCTCGCGGACCACCTGCGCACGCGCGCGAGCGCGCTCCTCACCGAGCTGTCCGCGTCGTCGCGCCGGCTCGCCGAGGCGCGGCTGCGCGAGAAGCTCGCCACCGTGGGCCGCGCCGTCCTCCACGCCGTGCGCGGCGAGGACGGGACCTTCGTCGACGGCCTCCTCACGCCCGAGGAGCAGGACCGCCTCGCCGACGTCACGGCGGTCATGGCGCTGCTGGAGGGCCACGCCGACGTCGCGATGGACGCGGTCGGGCCGCGCACCGTGCGCACGGTGCGCAGCATCCGGCGCAAGTTCGAGGCGCGGCGCGACGGCGAGGGGCGCTCCGGGTTCGACGTCGTGCTCCGGCGCGTGCTCGGCATGGACGCCAAGATCGCCCAGTACCGCGACGGCGCGGCGTTCGTGCGCGCGGTCGAGAAGGAGGTCGGGCGCGACGGGTTCAACGCCGTGTGGGCGGCGCCCGAGAACCTGCCGACCGCCCGTGAGATCGCCGACGCGCGCGCCTGGGTGCGCCGCGTCCACGGCTGAGCCCGTGGGCGGACCGGCGCCGGTCGTCGCCGCCGCGCGCCGCGCCGTGCGCCGCGCGCTCGGGGACCTGCGGTCGGGCGAGCTCGTGCTCGTCGCGTGCTCGGGCGGCGCCGACTCGACGGCGCTCGCGGCCGCCACGGCGTTCGCCGCGCCCCGGCTCGGGCTGCGCGCGGGGGCCGTCGTCGTGGACCACGGGCTCCAGGCGGGCAGCGCCGACGTCGCGGCGGCGGCCGCCCGGCGGTGCCGCGACCTGGGGCTCGACCCGGTCGAGGTGCGCCGCGCCGTCGTGCCGACGTCCGGCGACGGCCCGGAGGCGGACGCGCGCGCGGCCCGCTACGCGGCGCTCGACGCCGCGGCGGCCGAGCACGGCGCCGCCGCCGTGCTCCTGGGCCACACGCTCGACGACCAGGCGGAGACGGTGCTGCTCGGGCTCGCGCGCGGGGCCGGCGCCCGCTCGCTCGCCGGGATGCCGGCGCGACGCGGCGTCCACCGGCGTCCGTTCCTCGCGCTGCGGCGCGCGCACACCGAGGCCGTGTGCCGCACGCTCGGGATCGCGTGGTGGGACGACCCGACCAACGACGTGCCGAGCGACGCGCAGGCTTTGCCGGACGCCGCCACGCCGCCCCTGCGCTCGCAGGTGCGCGGGCGCGTCGTGCCCGCGCTCGTCGACGTTCTCGGACCCGGGGCCGTGCCGGCGCTCGCCCGTACGGCCGACCTCCTGCGCGACGACGCGGACCTGCTCGACGCGCTCGCCGCGGACCTCCTCGCGGCGGCCCTCGCGTCGGCGCTCGCGGCGTCCCCGGACGACGGCGAGCGCGGCCCGGTCGGTAGGCCCGCGGTGTCGGGCGCCGAGAGCGTGGTGCTGGACGCCGGGGTGCTCGCCACCGCGCACCCGGCCCTGCGCCGTCGGGCGCTGCGGACGGCGGCGCTGCGCGCGGGCTGCCCCGCCGGCGACCTCTTCGCCGTGCACGTCGACGCGCTGGACGCGCTCGTCACGGCGTGGCGGGGCCAGGGCCCCGTGCACCTGCCGGGCGACCTGAGGGCCGCGCGCGCGTGTGGCAGGCTTTCCCTGGGCCCGGAGACGACGCCCCGGCGCGGCATCCCCCCACGAGCCCGCACCACCCTCAGCACCCCCACCACCCCCACACCTCAGGAGTGACCCCCGTGGAAGCATCGGACGTCGCAGGCGACCTCGAGAACATCCTGCTCACCGAGGAGCAGCTCGGTGCGCGGCTCGACGAGATCGCCGCGCAGATCGACCGCGACTACGCGGGCAAGGACCTCCTGCTCGTCGGCGTCCTCAAGGGCGCCGTCATGGTGATGGCGGACCTCGCGCGCCGCCTGCACAGCCACGTCGAGATGGACTGGATGGCCGTCTCGTCGTACGGGTCGGGCACCAAGTCCTCGGGCGTCGTGCGGATCCTCAAGGACCTCGACGCCGACCTCACGGGCCGCAACGTGCTCATCGTCGAGGACATCATCGACTCGGGCCTCACGCTCTCCTGGCTCCTGTCGAACCTGCGCTCGCGCGGGCCGGCGTCGGTCGAGATCGCGGCGATGCTGCGCAAGCCCGACGCCGCGAAGACGGACGTCGACGTCCGGTACGTCGGGTTCGACATCCCGAACGAGTTCGTCGTGGGCTACGGCCTCGACTACGCGGAGAAGTACCGCAACCTGCCGTTCGTCGGGACGCTCGCGCCCCACGTGTACTCGAGCTGAACGAGAGGCGGGGGCGCCCGTCGCCGCGGTGGTGCGACGGCGTCCCGCGTCCGGGCGCCGTGGCGCCCGCGCCCAGGGGACGTGGGCCACGCCCTGGGCGAACAGAGGCGTGATCCCCAGCAGGCGTCAAGGTCCAGAGTGTAGTTTCGAGCCCGAACACTTGCGCGAGCGGAGGGATCCGGGGCGCACGCCCCGTCGCCGATGAACATCAAGAAGATTCTCAGTGGGCCGATCGTCTGGATCGTCCTGGGCCTCGTGATCCTGTGGATCGCGTTCGCGACGTTGTCGCGCCCGACGGTCCAGCGCATCGACACGTCCCAGGGCCTCGAACTGCTCTCGGGCGACACGGTCGAGCAGGCCCTCATCGTGGACGGCGACCAACGCGTGCGTCTCACGCTGTCCGACGACTACGTGGTCGACGAGGGCACGGACACCGAGGAGAACAAGGGCAAGAACGTCGAGTTCTACTACGTCCAGCCGCAGGGCGAGGCGGTCGTCGACGCCGTCGTCGCCGCGGAGCCGAAGGACGGGTACAACTCCGAGGTCGCGCAGCCGTCGTTCTGGTCGTCCCTGCTCGGGCTGCTCATCCCGTTCCTCATCATCGGCGTGCTGTTCTGGTTCCTGCTCTCGCGCATGCAGGGCGGCGGCTCGCGCGTGATGGGCTTCGGCAAGTCGCGCGCCAAGCTGGTCTCCAAGGACACCCCGCAGGTGACGTTCGCCGACGTCGCGGGCGCCGACGAGGCCGTCGAGGAGCTCCACGAGATCAAGGAGTTCCTCGCGGAGCCGGACAAGTTCCAGGCCGTCGGGGCCAAGATCCCCAAGGGCGTGCTGCTCTACGGCCCGCCCGGGACGGGCAAGACGCTGCTCGCGCGCGCCGTGGCCGGCGAGGCGGGCGTGCCGTTCTACTCCATCTCCGGCTCGGACTTCGTCGAGATGTTCGTCGGCGTCGGCGCGAGCCGCGTCCGCGACCTGTTCACGCAGGCCAAGGAGAACTCGCCCGCGATCATCTTCGTCGACGAGATCGACGCCGTCGGCCGCCACCGAGGCGCCGGCATGGGCGGCGGCCACGACGAGCGCGAGCAGACGCTCAACCAGCTCCTCGTCGAGATGGACGGCTTCGACGTCAAGACGAACGTCATCCTCATCGCGGCGACGAACCGCCCCGACATCCTCGACCCGGCGCTCCTGCGCCCGGGCCGCTTCGACCGCCAGGTCGCCGTCGAGGCGCCGGACCTCAAGGGCCGCGAGGCGATCCTGCGCGTGCACGCGCAGGGCAAGCCGATCGTCCCCGAGATCGACCTCGCGGCCGTCGCGCGGCGCACGCCGGGCTTCACCGGCGCCGACCTCGCGAACGTGCTCAACGAGGCCGCGCTCCTCACCGCCCGCAGCGGTGCGCAGCTCATCGACGACCGCGCGCTCGACGAGGCGATCGACCGCGTCGTCGCCGGCCCGCAGAAGCGCACGCGCGTCATGAACGTCAAGGAGCAGAAGATCACGGCGTACCACGAGGGCGGCCACGCCCTCGTGGCCGCGGCGATGCGCTACACGGACCCCGTCACCAAGGTGACGATCCTGCCCCGCGGACGCGCGCTCGGGTACACGATGGTCATGCCGACCGAGGACAAGTACTCCACGACGCGCAACGAGCTGCTCGACCAGCTCGCCTACGCGATGGGCGGACGCGTCGCCGAGGAGCTCGTCTTCCACGACCCGACCACGGGCGCCTCGAACGACATCGAGAAGGCCACGGCCATCGCGAAGAAGATGGTCACCGAGTACGGCATGAGCGAGCGCGTCGGCGCGATCAAGCTCGGCACCGGCTCGGGCGAGCCGTTCATGGGCCGCGACATGGGCCACACGCGCGACTACTCCGAGTCGGTCGCGGGCACCGTGGACCACGAGGTGCGCAAGCTCGTCGAGGCCGCGCACGACGAGGCGTGGGAGGTGCTCACCCAGTACCGCGACGTGCTCGACGCGCTCGTCCTCGAGCTCCTCGAGAAGGAGACGCTCAACCAGGCGGAGCTCGCGCGCGTGTTCGCGCCGGTCGTCAAGCGCGACGCACGCGACGTGTGGCTCTCGAGCGAGCAGCGGTCGGTGTCGCAGCAGGGGCCGGTCCTCACCGACGCCGAGAAGGCCGCGCAGAACGGCGCGCCCGTGATCCCGCAGGACGAGGCCGCCGCCGCGAACGACGAGCTGCCGCCCGAGCGCATCGGCGAGGTCCCCGCGGACAGCCCGCTCGACCGGGCGCTCGGCCGCGACGGCACGGTCGACGCGACCGACGTGCGCGAGCCGGGGCAGGACTGATGGGCACCTCGACGCGCCCTGCTCCGGGAACGGGCGCCGCACCGGGCGCGATCACGCGGGCCCGCGCGGCCGAGGACCTGCGCGCCCCGGCGGACGTGCCGCCGTACGACCAGGAGCGCGCCGAGGCCGCCGTCCGCGAGCTCCTGCTCGCGGTCGGGGAGGACCCGGACCGCGAAGGCCTGCGCGAGACGCCCGCCCGCGTGGCGCGCGCGTACCGCGAGATCTTCGCGGGCCTGCGCCAGGAGGCCGCGGACGTCCTCACGACGACCTTCGACCTCGGCCACGAGGAGATGGTCCTCGTCAAGGACATCGAGGTGTACTCCACGTGCGAGCACCACCTCGTGCCGTTCCACGGGGTCGCGCACATCGGCTACATCCCCAACGTGGACGGGCGCATCACGGGCCTGTCGAAGCTCGCGCGCCTCGTCGAGGTCTTCGCGCGCCGCCCGCAGGTCCAGGAGCGGCTCACGTCGCAGATCGCGGACGCGCTCGTGGAGCACCTGCAGCCGCGCGGCGCGATCGTCGTCGTCGAGTGCGAGCACCTGTGCATGTCGATGCGCGGCGTGCGCAAGCCGGGGTCGCGCACGGTGACGTCGGCCGTGCGGGGCCAGATGCGCGACGGCGCGACGCGGGCCGAGGCGATGAGCCTCATCCTGGGGCGCTAGTCCCGTGGACCGCCTCGTGGTCGCCGGGCTCGAGGAGCTGGCCGACGTCGGCCGGACGCTCGTCATGGGCGTCGTCAACGTCACGCCGGACTCGTTCTCCGACGGCGGCGAGTGGTACGAGCCGGACGCCGCGGTCGCGCACGGCCGCGAGCTGCTGGGCGAGGGCGCGGACATCCTCGACGTCGGCGGCGAGTCGACCCGCCCCGGCGCGGGCCGCGTCCCCGTCGAGGCCGAGCTCGCACGCGTGCTGCCCGTGATCTCCGCGCTCGCCGCGGGGGGTGCGGTGGTCAGCGTCGACACGACGCGCGCCGTCGTCGCCGAGCGCGCCGTCGAGGCGGGCGCGCGGATCGTCAACGACGTCTCGGGCGGCCTCGCGGACCCGGCGATGGCCGGCGTGGTGGCGCGCACGGGCGTCGCGTACGTCTGCATGCACTGGCGCGGCCACGCCGACGTCATGGACGACCTCGAGGACTACGACGACGTCGTCACGGACGTGCGCGACGAGCTCGCCGCCCGCGTCGAGACCCTGCTCGCGGCCGGGGTGCGGCGCGACCAGGTCGTCCTCGACCCCGGCCTGGGGTTCTCCAAGGCGGGGTCGTCCAACTGGCCCCTGCTCGCCCGCCTCGGCGAGCTCGAGGAGCTCGGTCTGCCGGTGCTCGTCGGTGCGTCCCGCAAGCGGTTCCTGGGGCACCTGCTCGCGCGCTCCGACGGGCAGCCCGTGCCGCCCCTGCTGCGCGACGACGCGACCGCCGCGATCACGACGCTCGCCGCCACCGCGGGCGCGTGGTGCGTGCGGGTCCACGCCGTCCGCGCGTCGGCCGACGCGGTGCGCGTCGCGGCGGCATGGTCCCGCGCGGCCGAGGCGGGGTCGGGCCTGCGGGACGGGAGCGTGGACGCGACCGACCGACCGAGGAGCGGGAGCGACTCGACGGCGCGGCCCACGACCTAGCAGGATGGGCGACGGGCCCCGCGGCGCGGCCGGCCCGGCGCAGCACGACACACGCAACGAGACACGGTGCCGAGAGGTCCGTCCGCCCGACCGGCGGGCGGCGACGGAGCACCGGACGGGAGCACGACGTGACCACAGCGTTCGCAGGAGCGGTCCTCGACGCGGACGGACGGCCGTTCGACCGGATCCGGCTCACGGGCCTGAGCGCCACGGGGCACCACGGCGTCTTCGAGCACGAGAAGGTCGAGGGCCAGCTCTTCCGCGCCGACGTCGTGCTCCACCTGGACACGCGCGCCGCGGCCAGCGGGGACGACCTCGGCCAGACCGTCAGCTACGCGGGCGTCGCCGAGGACGTGGTGGCCGTGCTCGCGGGCTCGCCGGCCGACCTCGTCGAGACGGTGGCCGAGCGCATCGCGGCGACGATCCTCACGCACGACGAGGTCGTCGCGGTCGACGTCGCCGTGCACAAGCCCCAGGCGCCGATCGCGGTCCCGTTCGAGGACGTCGAGGTCGTCATCCGCCGCGACCGCGTCGTCGTGCCGGTCGTCGCGCCGCTCTCGCGACGGTCCGAGCAGCACGGTCAGCGGGACGCGCAGCCCGTCGCGCCGATCCCCGTGGGCTCGGTCGCGCCCGCCCTCATCCACGGTGTCGGGGACGCCCCGGTCGCCGAGGAGCGGGTCGAGCTCGCCCCGGCGCCCGACGTCATGCCGCCGAGCATCCCTCCGGGCACGAACGCGGTCCCCGTCGAGCCCCCGTCGCCCGAGCCGGAGCACGAGGTCGGGGGAGGCGTCCCCGACCTCGACGACGAGCGCGACGCCACGCGCGAGGCCCCGGCGGTGCCCGGACCGACCGCACCGGCGTACGAGGAGCCGGCGTCCATCGTGCCCGCCACCGACGCGCCGGCCCCGGCCCCCGCACCGTACGACGCGCTGCTCGAGGCACCGGCGCCTCCGGCGCCGGCCGAGTCCTCTGCGGAGGGTGCGCCGGTGGCGCCCCCCGCACCGGTGCCGACGCCGGCCGAGCCGCCCGCGCCCGAGCAGCAGCCGGGACCGGTTCCCGCTGCCGCACCTCACGCGGAGCACGAGCCGGAGCCGGTCCACGACCCGGCGCCCGCGGCTCCTGCCGAGCCGCTTCCCGCGCCGTTCGCCGAGCCGGCGTACGAGGGCCACGGCGACCCGGCGCCCGAGGTGCCCGTCGCCGCACCGGTCGCGGCGGTATCGACCGACGCCGGCGCCCCCGTCGCGACGTCGGCGGAGCCGGCCGCGCCGGTCGCCGCGGAGGAGGAGATCCCCGCTCCGCCCGTCGAGCACGACCGCATGGACGACGTGCCCGCCGGCTTCGTCGAGGTGGTGCTCGCGCTCGGGGCGAACCTCGGCGACGCCCAGCAGACGCTGCGCGACGCGATCACCGACCTCGACCGGATCTCCGGGCTCGAGATCACCGAGGTCTCGCCGCTCGCGCGGACGGCCGCGGTGGGCGGTCCCGACCAGCCCGACTTCCTCAACACGGTCCTGCTCGCCCGCACGCGCCTCTCGGCCCGCGACCTGCTGCGCGCGTGCCAGGCGGTCGAGCACGCGCACGGCCGCGTGCGGGACCAGCGCTGGGGGCCGCGGACCCTCGACGTGGACCTCATCGTGTACGGCACGCTCACGGCCGTCGCCGACGACCTGGAGCTGCCGCACCCGCGCGCCCACGAGCGGGCGTTCGTCCTCGAGCCGTGGTCGCAGATCGATCCGGACGCCGTGCTGCCCGGCCTCGGGGGCGGACCCGTCGCGGCTCTCGCGGCGACGGCGCCCGACCGGGGCGGGATCCGGTGGCTCGCGCTCGACTGGCTGACCGACGCGGCCCCCGAGCCCACCGGGTCGGGCCCGGTCCCGGTCCCGGCCGGTGGCGACGCGGCGCCCGCGCCGGCTGCACCCGCAGCGGACCCGGCGCCCGACCCGGCCGGGCCCGTGGTCGTCGACGACCCGTACCGGCAGCCGTCCCCAGCCGCCCCCCGGCCGCACGAGGCAGGGTCGACGTCGGGGCCGACCCCCGTCGGCGTGGTGCTCGCCCCGGAGACCGGCGCGGCACCGGGTGGTGAGCCGCAGCATCCCGCGCCGCCGCAGGCCCCCCAGCAGGCCCTTCCGCAGCGCACCCCTGCGCCCCAGCAGCCCCAGCCCGCGCAGCCCGTGCCGCCGCAGGAGCCTCCGGTCCCGGGCGCGGTGCTGCCGGTCGCGCCGCCGCAGGCAGCGTTCCCGCCGGCGGCCCCGGAGCCCGCCGCGGTCCGGCCGGTCTTCGCCCCGGTGTCCGAGGGCGTGGCGCCGGCGCCCGAGGGGTCGGCCCCGACGGTCGTCCCGGACGGCTCGTTCGGCGGGCACGACGCGGCGGCGCTGCCGAGCGTCGCGCCGTTCCCCGGGCCGTCGAACCGCCCGGCGGACCTGCCGGCACCGGAGCCCTCCGCGCACGAGCCCGTGCAGCCCACGGAGCACGGCGCCCCGGCGTTCCCGGTGTTCGCGCCCGTCCACCCCGGTGAGCCCGCGGCGCCGCCCGCGCCCGCCCCGGCAGCCGCGCCCGCCACCGACGACGGGATCATCCGTTCGGTGCCGTTCGCGCCGGTGTCGGCCCCGGGCTCCGCCCCGGCGTCCGCGCCCGGACCGCTCGCGGACGCGTCGCTGCACCCGGTAGTCGACCCGTGGCCGCCGTTCGGGCCCGTGGCGGGCGCCGGGCACGACGACCAGCGCTGATGCGGCGCACCTCCGTCCGCACCCTGCTGCTCGTGGCGGTCGCCACGGCGGTCGTGGGCTGGTTCGTCGTCCGGCTGCTCCAGGGCCGGGGGACGCTGCTGCCGACGGTGCCGTGGGTCGTGGACGTCGCGGTGGTCGCGCTCGCCGTGGCCGTGTTCTGGGCCGGGTGGACCGTCCGCGCGTACCAGCGCGGGAAGCGGCCCTCGCTCGATCCCATCCGTGCCGCCCGCACGTTCGTGCTCGCCAAGGCTGCCGCGCTCACGGGCGCGCTGCTCGCGGGCTGGTACGGCGCGCAGGTGCTCGTCGCCCTGCCCGACCTCTCGATCGACGCCTACCGCGACCGGGCGGTGGCGGCGGGCGTCGCGGTCGCGTGCGCGGTGCTGCTCGCCGTGGTCGGGCTCGTGGCCGAGCGGTTCTGCCAGCTCCCGCCGGACGACCGCGGCGAGGGCCGTGAGGGCTCCACGTCGCGCGAGGACCCGGAGACCCCGGGCGCGAGCACGCCCGCCTGACGCGACACGCGACACCGGGCGCACCGGGACGGGATGGGAGAATCGACGCATGACCGACCCTGCACGGGACATCGATCCCCGCGGTACCGGCCCCTTCGACCCGCCCGGCATCGTGTGGACGCGCGTCTCGCCCCGGCTGATCACCGCGCGCCTGCTGTCGGTGGGCATCACGCTCGCCGTGCCGGCCGTCGCGGCGGTCGTGCTGGCGATCCTCTTCCCGCACTGGTGGCAGTGGCTCGTGCTCGGGGTGCTCGTGCTCCTCGGCCTGTGGGCGCTCCTGCTCGTCCCGCGCCAGGTGCGGGCGATCGGGTACGCCGAGCGCGACGACGACCTGCTGATCCGGCACGGCATCATGTTCCGCCAGCTCGTCGTCGTGCCGTACGGCCGCATGCAGTACGTCGACGTGCAGGCCGGGCCGCTCGCGCGCAAGCTGGGCATCGCGCAGGTGCAGCTCCACACGGCGTCGGCGTCCACCGACGCGACGATCGACGGCCTCGAGCCCGCCGAGGCGGAGCGCCTGCGCGACCGTCTCGCGTCGCGCGGCGAGGCGAGGCTGGCGGGCCTGTGAGCGAAGCACCGGCCACCGACGACCTCGTGTGGCACCGGGTGCACCCGGTCACGCCGCTCGTCCGCGGCTGGACGGTCATCGCGGTGCTGCTCGTCGTCGTCGGGCAGCAGACGCTCAACGGGCTGCCCGAGGGCCAGAACCTGCTCGAGGGGAACCGCTGGTGGATGATCCTGCTCGGCATCCTCGCGGTGGGGCTCGTGGGGCTGGGGTACTCGGCGCTCGCGTGGCGCATGACGAGCTACGCGGTCGACGACGAGTCCGTCCACCTGCGCACGGGCGTGCTGTTCCGGCAGCAGCGCAAGGCACGGCTGGACCGGCTCCAGGCGGTCGACGTCGTGCAGCCGCTCCTCGCGCGGTTCTTCGGCCTCGCGGAGCTCAAGCTCGAGGTCGCCGGGGGCGCGGACTCGGGAGTGAAGCTCGGCTTCCTCAAGGAGGCCGAGGCCAACCGGCTGCGCAACGACCTCCTCGCGCGCGCTGCGGGCCTGCGGGTCGCGCGCGAGCGCCCGGCCGGCGTCCCGACGGCGGCGGACGGGACGAGCGTCGCCCCGGCGACGGCCGGCGACCTGGTGGGCGCGGCCCCGGACGCCGGCGCCGCTCCCGGGACGGCGGCCGACGGGCTGCTGGTCGCCCCGGAGGCGCCCGAGCAGCCGGTCACCGCGGTGGGCCCCGGACGGCTCGTCGCGTCGCTCGTGCGGTCGGGCGCGACGGTCGGCCTCGTCCTCGGTGTGCTGGGGATCGCCGGGGTCGTCATCGGCACGCGCGAGATCGGGGTGCTGTTCAGCGCGCTGCCCGCGGTCCTCGGGTTCGGCGGCTTCCTCTTCTCCCGGTTCTCGGGCGAGTTCGGCTTCCGCTCGGCGATCTCGCCGGACGGCATCCGCCTGCGGCACGGGCTCCTGGAGACCAGGTCGCAGACCATCCCGCCCGGCCGCGTCCAGGCCGTGCGACTGCGCCAGGGCCCGTTCTGGCGCGGGCCGGACTGGTGGCGCGTCGACGTCAACGTCGCGGGGTACGGCGTGAGCACCGACGGCTCGGACACGACGAGCGTGCTCCTGCCCGTGGGGACGCGCGACGAGGCGCTCGCGGCCCTGTGGCTCGTGCTGCCCGACCTGGGGACGTCCGACCCGCGCGCCCTGCTCGACGAGGGCCTGTCCGGCCTCGACGCCGGCGAGCACTTCACGGTGACCCCGCGGCGCGCGCGCCTGCTCGACCTCGTGTCGTGGCGGCGCAACGGCTTCACGGTGACCGACCGCGCGCTCGTGCTGCGCGGCGGGCGGGTGTTCCGCAGCCTCGTCGTCGTGCCGCACGAGCGCACGCAGTCCCTCGGGCTCGAGCAGGGCCCGCTCCAGCGCCGGTTCGACGTCGCGACGTTCGCGGTGCACTCGACCCCCGGCCCGGTCTCGCCGAAGGTCTGGCACCTCGACTCGGGCGACGCCGCGCGCCTCCTCGACACGCAGGCCGAGCGCGCCCGCGAGGCGCGCGCGCACGCGGGCCCGGAGCTGTGGATGCGCCGCGACGACGTCCCCCTCGTGCCCGCGGCCGCCGAGCCCCGTCCCGCCCCCGGGGCGGGGACCGACGACCGTCGGGCCGCCGACGGGGAGCAGCCGTGAGCGCGGCGGCCTCGCGGCCCGGTCGCCTCGGCGTCGGGATCGTGGGGGCGGGCCGCGTCGGGGCGGTGCTCGGCAGCGCGCTCCGCGCGACCGGCCACGCCGTCGTCGGCGCGAGCGGCGTGTCCGACGCGTCGCGCGAGCGCATCGAGACCCTCCTGCCCGGCGTGCCGGTGCTGGAGGTCCCGCAGGTCGTGGAGCGCGCGGAGCTCGTGCTCCTCGCCGTGCCCGACGACGCGCTGGGCGACCTCGTCCGCGGCCTCGCCGACGTGGGGGCCTGGCAGCCGGGGCAGATCGTCGTGCACACGTCCGGCCGCTACGGGACCGCCGTGCTCGACCCGGCCCGCGCCGCGGGCGCCATCCCGCTCGCGCTGCACCCCGCCATGACGTTCACCGGCACGTCGCTCGACCTCGCGCGGCTCGAGGGCACGACGTTCGCCGTCACCGCGCCGGGGCCGGTCCTGCCGATCGGGCAGGCCCTCGTCGTCGAGCTCGGCGGGGAGCCCGTGGTCGTCGCGGAGGAGTCTCGCGGGCTGTACCACGCGGCTCTCGCGCACGGCGCGAACCACCTCGTCGTGCTCGTCGCCCAGGCCGCGCAGGCGCTCGAGGCCGCGGGCGTCGACCAGCCGGGCCGGGCGCTCGCCCCGCTGCTCGCCGCCGCGCTCGACGGCGCGACCCGTGGCGCCGACGCGGGCGCCGAGTCGGGCACGGGAGCGGGGGCGGGCGCGCTCCTCGGCCTCACCGGGCCCGTGGTGCGCGGCGACGTCGGCACGGTGCGCGAGCACCTGGACGCCCTGGACGCGCTCGCGGCGACGAGCGACGCGGCCGACGTGCCGCCGTCGTACCGGGCACTGGGCCGCGCGGCGACCCACCGGGCGCGCGCGGGCGGGCGTCTCGACGAGCAGACCGCCCGCACGCTCCTCGACGCCCTGGGCGAGGCGCCCGACGCGGGGCCCGGCGCCGCGCCGCACGACGACCCGCACGACTCGCACGACCCGCACGACGACGAAGGAACGGCATGACCACCACCCCCGCCCCGGACGTCCCGCCGACGTCCCGGCCGGAC
>JAQSXO010000027.1 GCA_029256625.1 Cellulosimicrobium sp.
GTCACGGCGCGGTACGTGCGGCTCCTCGGCCAGCAGGGCCACCCGCAGTACGGCTACTCGATGTTCGCGTTCCACGCGTACGGCGCCGACGAGGGGTCGGCGACCGACCTCGCGGCCGGCAAGGTCGCGACGGCGTCGAGCGAGGACGTCGGGGGCGGCCGCCAGGCCGCGCGCGTCACGGACGGCAACCCGTCGACCCGCTGGGCCGTCGCGGTCGGCGAGCGCACGCGCCCCGACTCGTGGATCCAGGTCGACCTCGGCGAGGAGACCACCGTGGGCGGCGTGCGGTTCGCGTGGGAGGCGAGCGCGGGCGCGCGGTACCTCGTCCAGACGTCGACCGACGGCCAGACCTGGACCACCGCGACCGCGTACGGCAAGGCCCCGGCGGACGTGAACGTCGCGCGCCTCGACACGGTGGACCTCACGCCCGAGGGCGCGGACGAGCCCGGCCCCGTCACCACGCGCTACGTCCGCATGCAGGGCGTGCGCGGCGACGCGGCCTACGGCTACTCGCTCTACCACCTGCGGGCGTTCTCCCCGACGGGGACCGACGTCGCCGCGGGCAAGCCGGCCACGGCGTCGAGCGCCAACGGGTCGAACCCCGCGAGCGCCGTCACCGACGGCTCCGCCACGACGCGCTGGGCCGTGTCGGTCGCCGACCGCACCAAGCCCGACTCGTGGGTCCAGGTCGACCTCGGCGCACCCACCGCGGTGAGCCAGGTGCAGCTCGGCTGGGAGGTCGCCGCGGGCCAGGAGTACCGCGTGCAGACGTCGATCGACGGGCAGACGTGGCACGACGCCGCGTCGTTCCGGTACACGGGTGACCAGGTGCTGCGGAGCGAGGGCGACTGGCTCAACGTCGAGGGCGAGGCCGGTTTCGTGGTGCGCGGCTCCGACGCGCCCGTGACCGTGTCGCGCGCGACCGACACGCGCCACGTCGTCCGGCTCACGGACGGCGCGACCGGCCCCCGGCTCGTCGAGATGGTCCCGGGCGACGCCGCGGCGACCGCCGCGCAGGCCGGGGCCCGCGTACCGACCTCCGAGGACCCGGCGGTGCTCGTGAGCGCCGTCGACGGGTACGTCGTGGCGTTCAACCTCACCGGCGCGGACGTCGCGACGACGCTCACCGTCCCGCACGACGGCGGGGCCGTCCCCGTCTACGCCGGCACGCAGACCGTCGGCGCCGAGGCCTCGACGCTCGACGTCACCGTCCCGGCCGGCGACGCGGTCGTCCTCGCACCGCGCGCGACCGTCGCCACGCCCGCCGGGCAGACCCCGACCGGGGTCACGGTCGCCGTCGCGGACGCTCGCTCGTTCCGCGTCAGCGGCGACGGGGCGCCGGTCGAGCTGCGCCACACCGAGACGGGCGCGGCCCGCACGGTCGGGGCGGCGCCGTCGGGCACGCGCGTCACGTTCCGGGACGCGACACCGTTCCCGGTCGCGGACCGCGCGCTGAGCACGCTCACGTTCCCCGCGTCCGTGCTGCCCGAGGGCATGACGTCGCCCTCGCTCGCCGTGGACGGCGACGCCGCGACCGCGTGGGTCCCCGGCCCGGACGGCCGCATGGTCACCGACCTGGGTGCGCCGCGCGAGATCGGCACCGTCGTCGCCGCGTGGGAGCGCGGCGGGGCGCCGGAGTCGGTCGTCTCCGTGAGCGACGACGGCCTGACCTTCACCGCCGTCGGCACGATCGGCGCCGGTGACGTGCGCGGCACGCTCGCCGTCGACCGCACGGCCCGGTACGTCGCGCTGAGCACGTCGTGGCAGGACAGCGACCCGGGACTCACCGCGCTGCGGGTGCTCGCGCCCGGCGCGGCGGACCCGTCGTCACCGGCGGCGGTCGCCGTCACCGCGACGGCCGAGGTCCGGTGCCTCGGCGGCAAGCCGTACGTCGCGGTACGGGTCGTGAACGACGACGACGCACGCCTCGACGTCGAGGTCGCCACGCCGTGGGGCTCGAAGAGCTTCCCGTCCGTGGCCCCCGGCAAGAACGCGTACCAGTCGTTCGCCGTGCGCGGCGACGCCGACGGCGCGGTGGAGGTCACCGCCGCGCCCGCGGACGACGCCGACGAGCGCGAGACCGTCGCGACGCCGGAGCACGGCCAGCCGACCTGCGGCTGATCCGAGGTTGCCCCACCCCGAACCCGGGGTCGCTCCCCGATCCACACCCGGATCGGGGAGTGACCCCGGGTTCGGCCGTGTCCAGGACTACGCGCTCATAGCCTGCGCACAGCCGCGCGCTACGTTCGCCCCAACCTGCCTCCCTAGCCTCCCGATCGACCGCCGCCGCCCGGGTGGCACCGAGCCAGGGAGACGAGGGTGCTCCAGCAGCGCACACGGTCGTCCGCGACCGCACCGAGGGGGACCTCCCCCGACCATCCGCCCGGCACCTCGGCGGACACCGAACCTGGGCCGGGGGACGGTCCCGGCGACGGCACGACGTCCGACGGGGCCTCTCCGGGCACCGTCGGCACGCGCCGTGAGCGCCTCGTGCGCCGCCTCCGCGGCCCGCGCCCGCGCCGTCGTGCGCTCGTCGTCGGCGCGGTGGCCCTCGTCCTCGTCGCCGCTCTCGTCGTCTACCTCACGGTCCTGCGGCCCCGTGCGTCGGCGGCGCAGGAGGCCGGCGCCGCGCAGCCCGTCACCGCGCAGGCGACCACGGCCACGTTCGAGCAGACCGTGACGACCACGGGCACGCTCACCCCGAGCGTCCAGGAGGACGTCTCGTTCGCGGCGGCGGGCACCGTGCTGACGGTCGAGGTCGCCGCGGGCGACACGGTCGAGGCGGGCCAGACGCTCGCCACCATCGACACCCTCCAGCTCGACGCCGCGCTCGCGCAGGCGAACGCCGACCTCGCGCAGGCGCGGGCCGACCTCGCCGACGCGCAGGAGTCGGACGACGGCAGCGACGCCGCCGGGGCCGCGGTCGAGGCGCGCGAGTCCGCCGTCGCGGTCGCGCAGCAGAACTACGACGACGCCGCAGCGGCGATGGCCGACGCGACCCTGACCGCCCCGGCCGCCGGTCTCGTGACGTCGGTCGGCGTCGCCGTCGGCGACGCCGTCGGCTCGACGGGCTCGTCCGCGTCCACAGGGTCGGGCTCGCCCGGCGGCACCGGCGCGGTGCCCGGGGCGTCGACCGGCGGGTCCGGCAGCAGCGCGTCGTCGGGCTCGTCCGACACCGCGGCCGTCACGATCGTGGGCACCGACGCGTGGACCGTCGACGTGAGCGTGGGCGAGGCCGACGTCGCAGCGATCGAGACGGGCGACCAGGTCGAGATGACCTCGGACGACCTCGCCGACACCGTGTTCGGCACGGTGAGCGAGATCGGCCGCCTGCCGTCCACGACCCAGGGCGCGGTCGCCTACCCGGTCACCGTCACCGTCACCGGCAGCCCCGCGGGCCTGTACGACGGCGTGAGCGTCGACGTCTCGATCGTCACCGAGCGCCACACCGACGTGCTCTCCGTCCCCGCCGCCGCGGTCTCGACGAACGACGACGGCGCGTCCGTGGTCACGCTCGTGGCCGACGACGGGTCCACCTCCGAGCAGGTCGTCGAGACGGGCGAGACGTCGGGCCAGTCCGTCGAGATCGTCTCGGGCCTCACCGAGGGCGACACCGTGCAGTACACGGCGTTCACGCCCGGCGCAGGCCGGGGGCAGGTCGGCGAGCAGGGCGGCGATCAGGGCGGCACGGGCGGGCAGGGGTTCCCCGAGGGCTTCGACCCGTCCCAGCTTCCGATGGGCGGGCAGGGCGGCGGACAGGGTCTCCCCGACGGGTTCGACCCGTCCCAGCTGGGCGCCCGCCCCGGCCAGGGCGGGAACTCGTGACCGCGTCGGCGACCGCCGTCGGGCACGCGGACCCCGCGACGGCGGCCGGTGCGGACCGGCCCGTCATCGACCTGCGCGACGCACGCAAGACCTACCGCACGGGCGACCTCGAGTTCGAGGCGCTGCGCGGCGTCGACCTGCGGATCGAGCGCGGTGAGTACGTGGCGATCGTCGGGCCGTCCGGCTCGGGCAAGTCGACGCTCATGAACGTGCTCGGCTGCCTCGACACGCTCACCTCGGGCACGTACCGGCTCGCGGGCGACGACGTGGCGGACATGGACGAGACCGACCTCGCGAGCGTGCGCAACGAGCAGATCGGGTTCGTGTTCCAGCAGTTCAACCTGCTGCCGTCGCTGTCGGCGCTGCACAACGTCGAGCTCCCGCTCGTGTACCGGGGCGTCGCCCCGGCGGAGCGCCGTGATCGGGCCGCGCAGGCGCTCGCGCGCGTCGGGCTCGCGGACCGCACCGCGAACCGCCCCGGTCAGCTCTCGGGCGGCCAGCAGCAGCGCGTCGCGGTCGCGCGGGCGCTCGTCGGCGAGCCGGCGCTCGTCCTCGCGGACGAGCCGACGGGCAACCTCGACTCGCGCTCGACGGCGGACGTGCTCGACCTCCTCGACGCGCTGCACGCGCAGGGCCGCACGATCGTCCTCATCACGCACGAGCACGAGGTCGCGCAGCGGTCCCGGCGGGTCGTGCGCGTGCTCGACGGGCTCGTGACGTCGGACGAGCAGGTGGTCGCGGCATGAGCTGGACGGAGACCGCCGCCACGGCGTGGCACGCGATCCGCGCGCACACGATGCGCTCGCTCCTCACGGTGCTCGGCATCCTCATCGGGATCGCCGCCGTGATCCTCACGGTCGGGCTCGGGCTGGGGACGCAGAAGGACGTGTCCGAGGACATCAGCGCGCTCGGGTCGAACCTGCTCATCGTCACGCCCGGGTCGTCCACGGACTCCTCGGGGATCCGGGGCGGGTTCGGCTCCGCCTCGACGCTCACCGTCGCCGACGCCGAGGCCCTCGCCTCGCAGGTCGCGGTGCCCGACGTCGCCGCCGTCACCGCGGAGAAGGAGTCGTCGCAGTCGCTCGAGGCGGGCGACGCCAACTGGACCACCACCGTCGCGGGCGTCACGGGCGACTGGCTCGAGGTGCGCTCGCGCGAGCTCGCGTCCGGGGAGTTCGTCGACCCCGCGTCGACCGACGAGGTCGTCCTGGGTCCCGAGACGGCGACGGAGCTGTTCGGCCGGGCGGACGTCGTCGGCCGCACGGTGAGCATCGCCGGGACGACGTTCGACGTCGTCGGCGTGCTCGAGGCGGCCGGGTCGAGCGCGTCGACCAACCTCGACGACACGGCCGTGGTGTCCCTGACGGCAATGACGTCGGCGGTCACGGGCGGGACCGACACCTCGGTCAGCACCATCTACCTCAAGGCGACCGACACCGACGCGATCTCCGCCGCGTACCAGGAGGCCCAGTCCCTGCTCCTCGCGCTGCACGGCGCGAGCAGCGCGGACGCGGCCGACTTCACGATCGACTCCCAGGACTCGCTCGTGTCCACCGCGACGTCGGTCTACCGCACCCTCACCGTCCTGCTCGCCGGGGTCGCGGGGCTGTCCCTGCTCGTCGGCGGCATCGGCGTCATGAACATCATGCTCGTGTCCGTCACCGAGCGGACGCGCGAGATCGGCCTGCGCAAGGCGCTCGGCGCCCCGCCGGGCGCGATCCGCCGCCAGTTCCTCACGGTGGCGTCGATCCTCGGCGTCACCGGCGGCCTCGTCGGCGCGCTCCTCGGCGTCGTCGCCGCGCTCACGCTCCCCGCCGCCCTGGGCTCGTCGGTCGTCGTCTCGCCCCTCGCGGTCGGGGGCTCGATCGCCGTCGCGCTCGCCATCGGGCTCCTGTTCGGCGTTTACCCCGCCGTCCGCGCCGCGCGCCTCGCGCCCATCGACGCGCTGCGCAGCGAGTGAACGCGTGCCCTCAGCGCCCCACCTTCCCGAACCGGAGACTCCCATGACCCCGCGCACCACCGCTCCCCCGCTCCTCCGTCCCACCGCCGAACCCGTGTCCGGCGCGCCCCGGCGACGCGCGCGCGCCGCGCTCGTCGGGGCGGGCGCCGTCGGGCTCGCCCTCGCCCTCACGGCCTGCTCGACGTCCGACGCCGCGACCCCCGACCCCGCGACGTCCGCCTCGTCCGCCGAGGACGGCGCACCTGACGGTGCCCACGACGACGCGCTCCGGGGTGGTGGCGGTCGCACGCCCGGCGTCTCGGGCGAGGTCGCCGCCGTCGACGGCACGACGGCGCAGGTCCAGGACGGCGAGTCGCAGACCGCGGTCTCGTGGTCCGACGGCACGACCGTCACCGTGACCGTGGACGGCACGCTCGCCGACGTCGCCGTCGGGTCGTGCGTCGTGGCCCTGACCGGTTCCCCGGGCGGCGCGCCCGGGGACGAGAGCGACGACACGACCGAGGACGCGGCGGCCGCGAGCGTGTCCGTGAGCGAGCCGGTCGACGGCTCGTGCACCGGCGGCCTGGGAGGCGGCTTCCCGGGCGGCGAGTTCCCCGGCGGCGGCGAGCGCCCCGACGGGGCGCCGAGCGACGTCCCCACCGACTTCCCCACCGACCTCCCCGAGCGGCCGGACGGCGCACCGACCGACCTGCCGTCCGGCGCACCCGACGGCGAGGAGCGCCCGGGCGGCGGCTTCGGCGGCCTGACGACCGGGCTCGTCACCGCGGTCGACGGCACCACGATCACGGTGACCACGACCACGCCCGAGGGCGAGAGCGGCGAGGAGACCGTGACGGTCGACGACGCGACCGCCTACACCGTCCAGCGCACCGGGTCGGGCGACGACGTCGTGGTCGGGCAGTGCGTCAGCGCGCAGGGCGAGAGCGGGGACGACGGCACGCTCAGCGCGACGAGCCTGACCCTCTCCGCGCCGGGCGACGACGGCTGCACGAGCGGCTTCCCCGGGGCCCGCGGGGGCTTCCCCGGCGGCCGCGACGGCCAGGAGCGCGGCCAGGGCGACCAGGGATCGGGTGGTGGCGATGCGTGACGCGGTCGTCCGCCGGCGCCGCCGGTCACGGCGCCACCGGCTCGTCGCGGCGGGTGTGGCGGTCGCGGTGGTGGGCGCCGGCGGCACCGCCTACGCGCTGCGTCCCGCGGACGCCCCGTACCGCACCGCGACCGTCGCGACCGGCGACGTCGCGCAGCAGGTGTCCACGAGCGCGACCGTCGCGTCGGCGGCCCGCGCGGACGCGACGTTCGGCACGTCGGGCACGGTCGCGACCGTCGCCGTCGCGGCGGGCGACCGCGTCGAGGCGGGCGCCGTCCTCGCGACCCTGGACGCCGACGAGCTCCAGGACGCGGTCGACGACGCGCAGCAGACGCTCGCCGACGCGCAGCAGGTGCTGGCGGACGACCTCGAGGCGCAGGCGTCGGGAACCTCGTCGGGCACCTCGTCGAGCGCCTCGTCGAGCACTAAGTCGACGGCGTCCGCGTCCGGCGCGTCCGGCACCGGGGCCGTGGGCGCGAGCTCTGCCGCGGGCTCCGCGGTCCTGGTCGTCGGCACCACGAGCACCGGCGAGACGCGCGCCGTGGCCGTGGACGCGAGCAGCGCCGACGCACCGGAGCGGGCCGTCGTCGCCGCGCGCGACGCGCTCGCCGCCGCGCAGGCGGACGTGCAGGCGGCGCAGGACGCCCTGCTCGCCGGGTACGCGTCCGTCGAGGACGCGGTGCTCGCCGGCACGACGGCGCTCGGCGCCTCGGGGGCGGCCGTCGAGGCTGCGACGGGCGACCAGGGCGCGTGCGCCGTCGTCCTCGGTGCCGACGCCGGTGCGGCGGCCACCGCCGACGACCTCGCCGCGTGCGCCGCGGCGGTCGTCGCCGCGCAGGAGGCGCTGGTCGCGACCGACGCCGCCCAGCGGACGACGGGCACGGCGCAGGGCGTGCTCGGCGACCTCGTCGCCGACCTCGACGACACCGTCGCCACGCTCGGCGAGCGGTCCGCCGCGCTCGACGCCGCGGTCCGGGCCCTCCTCGACGCGCAGGAGGCGGGGCCCGGGACCGGGAGCACCGGCGGGACCGGGGGCTCCGGAGGCTCCGGCGGCTCCGGAGGCTCAGCGACGACGCCCGGCCCGGGCACCGCCGCGCCGTCGGGGGGCGGCTCCGGCACGCCCTCGGGCGGGACGTCCGGCGCGGCGCCGGGAGGCACGTCGGGCGGCTCGTCCGGCGGCGGCGACCAGCCCTCCGCGGGCTCCGCGCCGTCGGGGAGCGGTACGCCCGGGCGCGCGACGTCGTCGGGCACCGTCACCGCCGAGCGGATCCTGGCCGACCGCGCCGCCGTGACGGTCGCGGAGCGGCAGGTGGACGTCGCGGAGGCCGCCGCCGTCGCGGGCACGCTCACCGCACCGATCGCCGGGACCGTGGCGCAGGTCGACGTGGCCGCCGGGACATCGGTCGGCACGAGCGACGCCGCGGTGACGATCCTCGGCGACGGCGGGTACGTGCTGTCGTCCACGCTCGACCTCGCCGACGTGAAGGTCGTGGCGGTCGGGCAGTCCGTCACGGCGACCGTCCCGGCGACCGGCGCCGAGTACACGGGGACGGTGAGCAGCATCGCGGTGCTCAGCGACTCCCAGACCTCCACCCCGTCCTACGCGGCGACCGTCGCGCTCGACCCGGTCGACGGCGAGCTGCCGGAGGGCGCGTCCGCGGCCGCCACCATCGACGTCGCGGCCGTGGACGACGTGCTCGTCGTACCCACGTCCGCCGTGGCGGCCGACGGGTCGGCGCGCACGGTCCGGGTGCTCGACGGCACCGAGGCACGCACCGTGACCGTGACGACGGGCGCCGTCGGGCCGGAGCTCACCGAGATCACGGACGGTCTCGCGGCGGGCGACGAGGTCGTGCTCGCCGACCTCGCCCAGCAGCTCGTCCAGGACGACGAGTCGTCGGGGCTGACCGGGCTCGGCTCGGACGGGTCGGACGCGCGCGAGGGCTTCTCGGTCGGCGACGTCCCCGGCGGTTTTCCCGGCGGTGGCTTCCCCGAGGGCGGCGGCGGGTTCGGCGGTCCGCCGTCGGGCTGAGCACCGCAGACGGTCTCGCCGGTGCGCCGGGCAGGTCGGGACCTTCGGCCGGTCCGGCGCACCGGGCGGCGGCGCTACGTTCGAGGTCCTGGCAGCGCGGCGGGCGACCCCGATCCGCCGGACTGCCGGGCCGTCGCGCGTCGGAAGGAGCCGCCGATGACCCGCCCGGGCCTCGTGGTCGCCGGACTGAACCGGCTGTCCGTCACGGACTGGCCCGGGCGGCGGGTCGCCACGGTCCTCACGCAGGGCTGCCCGTGGCACTGCGGGTACTGCCACCACCCCGGCCTGTGCGCGGTCGCCGCCCACGGGTCGCCGCCGCCCGGGGACACGGTCCCGTGGTCCGAGGTCGTCGCGTTCCTCGCCCCGCGCCGCCGGCTGCTCGACGGCGTCGTCTTCTCGGGCGGCGAGCCGACCCTCCACCCCGGGCTGCTCGGCGCGATCGACGACGTGCGCGGCCTCGGCCTCGACGTCGGGCTGCACACCGCCGGGCCCTGGCCCGCCCGGCTCGCCCGGCTCCTGCCGTTCGTGGACTGGGTCGGGCTCGACATCAAGCACCTGCCCTCGCGCTACCCCGTCGTGACGGGGACGATCCCGTCCGGGCGCCGCGCGTTCGAGGCGCTGACCGTGCTGCTGCGCTCCGGCGTCGACCACGAGGTGCGCACCACGGTCGACCCGAGCGTGCACTCGCGCACCGAGCTCCTCGCGCTCGGCACGCACCTGCGCCGCCTCGGCGTGCGCGAGTGGGTGCTCCAGGAGGCCGTGCCCGACGGCGCGTCCCCCGCCTGGGCGCGCGCGCTCGCCGGCCGTCGCCTCACCGACGTGCTCGACGACGCCGACCTCGCCTGGGCACGGCGCCGGGCCGCCGCCTGAGGACGACGCACCGTGCTGCGTCAGACCGGGCGGACCGGCTGGCGCAGCACGGTGCGCAGCTTGGCGGGGTCCGTGCGCCGCACGTCGCTCAGGTAGATCTCGTGGTGCGGCCCGGCGAACGTCAGCCCGTGCTCGGGCAGGTAGACGTGGTGCAGCTCCGCGAGCACCGGGCCCTCGTCGTCGTACGACCCGACGTGCAGGGTCTGCACGGACCGGCCCTCGGTGAGGCTCGTGCGTCGCACGAGGTCGAGCGCGGCCGGGGCGTCCTTCTTCGCGCGGACCGTCTCCGTGGCCGCGACGACGAGGTCCTCGTCCACCCAGTCGGGCTGGAGCACCAGCAGCGTCCAGCGCCACGCGTCCTTCTCCCGCCGCACGAACGTGCCCGGGTCCTCGGCCGTCCACAGGCCCTCCAGCGGCCCGACGACGTAGTCGCGCCCCTCCCGCTTGCTCGCGAACTTCACCGCGTAGGAGACGGAGAAGAGCGCCTCGACCGCCGCCGCGTAGGCGGGCGAGGAGTTCGGGTCGCCCTCGCCGTCGACCGCGAGGTAGGCGAGCGTCGGCACGTCCACCTCGACGAACCGGCCCCGCGGCGGGGCGTACAGCTCGCGGTACAGCGCCTTGAGGTCCACCTTGTCCGAGGGCATGGCCCGACGCTACCCGCCGCCCCCGACGACGGCCGCCCGTGCCTCTCCTGGCCGTCCGGACCGCGACGCGGTCACCACCGGCACGGACGGCGCTGGCGTCCCCGTCCGGCGACTGGTATCCACACGGTGTGACCGCCTCGCCGCCCCCGTACCCGCAGCAGGACCCCCGCGCCGGGTACCCGCCGCCGCACCCCGCTCCGGGGCCGCCCCCGCCGCCCGGCTACCCGGGACACCCTGGGAACGCGGGGCACCCGTCGCAGGGGTACCCGCACCCAGGGCGCCTGCAGCCGGGATCGGCGCACGCGGGCTACCCTCCACTGCCGCCGATCCCGCCGGCGGCGTTCACGCGCCGGTACCGGACGACGGCGTGGGCGCTGATCTGGGTTCCGGTCGCGCTCATGGCCGCGGCGGCGGTCCTCAGCATCGTCCTGCTCGCGTACGCGGACAGCGACCCGTCGCGGAACTCCGCCGCGGGCTACCTGGCGCTCGTCGTCTGGGGCGTCATGCTCGTCGGCGGGCCCGTGCTGCTCGGCGCGTTCGTCCCCGGCTGCGTGATGCTCTCGCGCTCGAACCGGGCCCGCGCGCTCACGCGGGCCACGGGCTACCGGCCGCCCGCCTGACGCGGGGTCGCGCTCGTCCCGGCGGCCAGGACGACGAGCCGCTCAGACCCCGCGGCGCGCGAGGTCGTGCTCGACGGGCTCGTCGGAGCGCACCGGCGTCACGTAGCCCACGACGGCGCGCACGACCTCGGGGTCGCGCAGCAGGCGGTGGTGGCCGAGCCCCTCGGTCGTGAGCAGCTCGCCCTCGGGCCAGGCCGCGGCGAGCGCCGCCCCGACCGGGTACGGGACCTCCTTGTCCGCGCGGTCGTGCACGACGAGCGCGGGCGGGACCGGGTGGGACCGCAGCGTCTCGCGTACGTCCAGCTCGGCGAGTGGACGCCCGGCGACGTCGGAGATCAGGCTCTGGAGCAGCTCGCGGGTCGGGCGCGAGAGCCCGAGCAGGTCGGCGAAGCCGTCGAGCTCGCCCAGCACGTCCGCGATCGCCGCGACGAGCACGAGCCGCTCCACGGGCAGCCCGTCGCGGACCGCGAGGACGGTCGTCGCGGTCCCGAGCGAGTGGGCGACGACCGCCGTCGCGTCGCCGTGCTCCCGCACCACCGCGGCGAGCGCGTCCGCGAGCTCGGGCATCGTGCTGCGCCGCGGACCGAGACGGCCGGGACCCGAGTCGCCGTGGCTCGGCGCGTCGAAGGCGACGACGCGGTAGCCGGCGGCCCGCAGGGGCTCGACGAACGCGCCGAGCTGCCCGCGCCACCCGCCCCACCCGTGGGCCAGGTAGACGACGCCCGCCTCCGCGGGCGCCGCGGCGCCGCCGTGCGTCGGCTCCCCGCCGCCCGGGCCGACGGCGCTCCACGTCTCGACGACGACGCGTGCTCCGGTGTCGGTCGTCAGCGTGGTGAGCATGCCGGGGGTGGTGCGGTCGTCCCGACGTCGTCCGGCGCCGTCGGGCGGGGTGCACCACAGGCCGAGCGCGAGGCGCGCGGCCCGGTGCGGGGAGACCGCCTGGAGGGCGGCGAGACGCGCACGGACGATCGCGAGCTGCAGCGCGGCCTTGCGGCGGCGTGCGGCACGGCGACGGTCAGCACGAACGGTCGTGCTTTTCTTCGAGCCTGGGACGCCCACGGAAGTTCCTCTCGATTAGTGGTGCGAGTCGGTCGTGGTCAGGGGACGGGGACCGGCGCGGGCGAGCGTGCCGCGTCGAGCAGGGCCTCGAACGCGCGCCGGGCGCGCCCCTCGGCCCGTGGGTCGTCCATGAAGGCGTGCGCGTGGTTCGCCCCGAGCATGACGCCGTAGAGGTCGGAGGCGAACTGCTCCGGCTCGACGTCGTCACGGAAGCCTCCCTCGGCGACGCACGTGCGGAACACCTGCGCGACGGCGTCGTACAGGTCGCGGTGGTCGCGCACGAGCTGGTCGCGGACCGGGCCCTCCTGGGCGGCGAGCTCCGTCGCGGCCTTGACGAACAGGCAGCCGCCCGGGTCCTGGCGCAGGTCGCACGCGAGCCACCCCTCGAACAGCACCCGCATCCGCGGCTCGCCGCGCGGGGTGCGCAGCGCCGGGGCGACCACCGTGTCGACGAACTCCGCGCGCGCCTGGCCGAGGACGGCGAGCTGGAGCGACTCCTTGGAGCGGAAGTGCGCGTACAGCCCGGACTTCGACATGCCCGTGGCCGACGCGAGCTCGCCGATGGTGAGCCCGGTCAGCCCGACGCGATACGCGGCCTCCACGCCACGGTGCAGGATCGCCTGCCGCGTCTCGTCGCCCTTGGTCACCCGGCGAACGTAGCACGATCGTGCGGAAACCGGGAGACCCCTGTTCGTGCCGACGCAGCATCCTGCACCGGGTCGCGTCCGTCGCGAGGTCGCGAGCGTCAGCCGATCCAGGCGAGGATCGGCCCTTCGACGATCCCCGCCAGGACCGCGTAGCCCGCGGCGCCCGGGTGCGCGCCGTCGCCCTCGCGCACCTCGCGGCGCCACGTCGCGTCGCACGCCGTCCGGTCGAGCACGGGGACGTAGGGCACTCCGAGCGCCGACGCCTCGTCGCGGAGCGCGGCATCCAGCTGGGCCGAGCGCGCGTTGTGGTCGTCGTCGTCCACGGCGACCGGACCGATCAGGAGCAGCGGGACCGGGCCGAGGTCCGCCGCGATACGGCGCAGCGCTGCAAGGGAGCCGGCGACGTCGACCCGCGGGCGGGCGTCGTCGCCGAGGGCGGTGTCGTTGACGCCGAAGGAGACGACCACGCGCGGCTCCGCGGCCGGGGCGAGACGCGGGGCGACCTCGCGCGCCAGGCGTTCCGCCACCTGCTCCGACGTGTCGCGACGCACGCCCAGGTTGTACGCGGTCAGGGGCAGCCCCCGGGCCGCCGACGCGGCCACGACCCGCCCGACCCAGCCCAGCGCCGAGTCGTCCCCCACCCCCGCGACGAACGAGTCACCCACGAAGCACACCCGCACGTCACGGTCGGAACGTCGCACCGGCGCAGTCTACGGGCGCAGCGCCCGACACCCGCTGGGCACCGAGCCGAGAGGAACGACGAACGGCCCCACCCATGAGGGTGAGGCCGTTCGTCATGATGTGCGCCCGAAGGGATTCGAACCCCCAACCTTCTGATCCGTAGTCAGATGCTCTATCCGTTGAGCTACGGGCGCTGGTCCTGCGTGACCGCTGATCGCTCACCGGCCGTCGAGAACACTACCGCGTCCCCGCCCCGAACCCAAACCGATCCGGCCCCGGAAGGCCCGGGGTGACGGACGCCACGCCGTCCGACCCTCGCCGCACCCGACGCGCCGGGCGGTCCCCCCAGGGTCGGACGCGAGCTTCTCGACGTCCCGTCCCCAGCCCGACGCGGCGGGACCGACCGCCGTCGGACGATCGATCCATGACGTTCACCGGCCCCTCCTCCGCCCCCGGCGGCTCGCCCCTCGTCGCGAGCGCGCTCACCAAGGTCTACGGCTCCGCCCAGACCGCGACGCACGCCCTCGCGGGCGTGAACCTCACGGTCCACCCGGGCGAGTCGCTCGCGATCATGGGCCCGTCCGGGTCCGGCAAGACGACGCTCCTGCACGTCCTCGCGGGCATCATCACCCCGACCTCCGGCTCGGTGTCGTGGCGGGGTGAGGACGTGACGACGCTCTCCGAGGCGCGTCGCACCGTCCTGCGCCGCCAGGACTTCGGCTTCGTCTTCCAGTCCGGCCAGCTCCTGCCCGAGCTGCCCGCGGTCGAGAACGCCGCCCTGCCGCTCATGCTCGCGGGCACGGCCCGCACGGAGGCCACGGCCGTCGCCGCGCGGTGGCTCGCGCACCTCGGCCTCGCCGGGATGGAGCAGCGCCGCCCGGGCGAGCTCTCCGGCGGTCAGGCCCAGCGCGTCGCGATCGCGCGCGCGCTCGTCGGGTCGCCCGGCGTCGTCTTCGCCGACGAGCCCACCGGCGCGCTCGACCAGTCGACCGGTGCGGAGGTGCTCGACGTGCTCACGCGCGCCACCCGCGACACCGGCGCCGCGCTCGTCGTCGTCACGCACGACGCGGGCGTCGCGCGCCACTGCACCCGCACCGTGACGATGCGCGACGGCCGCATCTCCGGCGAGTTCTTCGCCCCCGAGGCCCAGCCCGCGCCGGGCGCGGCGCAGCAGCCCGTGGCGAGCACCGCCGTCGGGCAGCCTGCTCCCCTGCCCCCGGCGCCGCCCGCCGCCCCGTACGACGCTGCCACCCAGGCCGCGATGGCCGCTCACCCCGCCGCGGGGTACGCGCCCGGGTCGGCCGCGCCCGCGGCTCCGAGCGCGCCGAGCCAGGAGAGCGCGCGATGAGGACCGTCGACCTCTGGTGGCTCCTGCGCCGCCGCAGCGCCGACGAGCGCGACCCGCAGGGCCTGACGAACGTCCTCGCGATCATCGCCTTCGGTGTGACGACGGCGATCCTGCTCGTCGTCATGGGCGGCTTCCACGCGTTCCTCGAGCGGGCCGGCGGCATCGAGGGCATGCGCGAGGGCATGGACTCGGCCATCACCCCGTACGCCACGCAGTACCCGCTCCTCGCAGGCGTCGCGTCGCTCCTGCTCCTCATCCCGCTCGTGACGCTCGGGGCGGCGGCCGCGCGCCTCGCCGTCGCGCGCCGCGACGCCCGCCTCGCGGCGCTGCGCCTCGCGGGGGCGACGACGGGCCAGGTCACCACCCTCACCGCCCTCGACGCCGCCGCACAGGCCGTGATCGGCGCGCTCGCCGGCCTGCTCGGCTACGGCGCCCTGCTGCCCCTCGTCGCGCAGCTCCGCTTCCAGGGACGCACCTTCGCGATCGGTGAGCTCTGGGTGGGGGTCCCCGCTCTGCTCGGCGCGGTCGTGCTCGTCGTCGTGATCGCCCTCGTCTCGGCGCTCGTCAGCCTGCGCCGCGTCGCGATCACCCCGCTCGGGGTCGCGGCCCGCGTGACGCCGCCCGGGCTCAAGGCCGTCCGGCTGCTGTCGATGGGCGTCGCGTTCGTCGCGCTGATCGTCGCGACCAACCTGTCCTTCGGGTCCGTG